>JAPUIH010000339.1 GCA_027297205.1 SAR324 cluster bacterium
ATCCACGCGGATGCCCAGCACGCCCTCGTCGCTGATCACCCGGATGTCCCGCACGATTCCGCATCCGCCGCGGTACCTGCCCGCCCCGCCGGAGTCCCTGTGGATGCGGAAGGCCTCCACCCGCATGCCGAACTCCATCTCGGCGAACTCCACCGGATAATTCTTCTGGGCCACCGAGTACACCGCGTCGATTCCATCGGCGAAGGGCCGCGCCCCGAAGCCCACCGCCAGGCCCTCGATGCACAAATCCATGGAGCCCCGGGCATGGTCGTAGCTGCGCAGGTAGTAAATCACGTACACCGACGAGGCGGCGGGCGCCTTGCCACCGGTGGCCTGGGCCAGCGCGCCGAAGATGGCGTTTTGCACCCGGATTTTGGTGTGGGCGCGCATGCCCACCGCCGCGGGAAAAACCGGGTCCACCAGGCTGCCTTTGCGTGTCCTGACTTCGGAGATAGCGCGCGCAAAGCCCGCATTGAGCATGATGCCCGGGTCCTCCGAGGTCAGGTAGAGTCCGCAGATGAACTTGGGCACGCTGCCGTGCATGATAAAATTTACCGGCCCCTTCGCCTGCCCGGAGCTCCCGGAGAAATCCAGCAGCACCTTTCCGCCCTCCTTTTGCAGATTGACCTGCACCCAGGGACTTTCGTCCGTCACCGCGTCGCTGTCCAGATAATCCCGGAAGCTGTAGCTGCCGTCGGGCACGGTGGTTTCCAGGGCCTGGCGCAGGGCGGCTTCGCTCTGGTGGATCATCATGTCAAAGGCGGTGGCGGTGGTATCCGGCCCAAAGCGCTGGAACAGCTCTTCCATGCGCTGCCTGCCCAGGCGGCAGGAACCCATGATGGCCTTGATGTCGCCCCGCACCATTTCGGGAAAGCGGCTGTTGCGCAGGAAGGAGCGGAACAGCTCCTCGTTGAGCTCGCCCGCGCTGTACATTTTCACCGGGGGCAGCACGATCCCTTCCTGAAAATTGTCCGTGGCGTCGGGGGATATGCTGCCGGGCATGATCCCCCCGATATCCCAGAGATGGCCCCAACTCACCGCGAATGCGGCCAGGCGCTGCTCATGAAACACTGGCGAAACGAACACCATGTCCGGACTGTGGGAAACGGCGCCATGAGAGGTATAGGGATCGTTATAGGCGAACAGGTCGCCGGGGCGCATGGCCTGCGCCGGATAGTGCTCGAACACACAATCCAGCAGGTTGCCCGCCACGGAGTGGTGAATGCCGCTGACGAGGTTGCCTCGTACATCGTAGAGGGCGGTGAAGTAGTCCTTCTTCTCCCGGATGAAAGGAGACATGGAGGTGCGTTCGATGAGTGCCTCCATTTCCTGCCGCGCCGAGCGGATGGCCCCTTTAACCAATTCCAGGGTTACCGGATCGATCTTCTTCATTGCGCTACCGTCTCCGCAGCTACACCGATAGAATCAGATTGCCGTAGGCGTCCACTGTGGCCCGTTGGCCGGGAAAAATCAAAGTGGTGGTGTCCAACTGATCCACCACCGCCGGCCCTGCAAAGACCTGCCCGGCCAGCAGAGACCCGCGCTCGTATACCGGTGTTTCCACAAATCCCTGCTCGGTGAAATGCACCGGCCGGGTAAGTGCCGGTTCCGGGGCCGCGCCGTCTCGCGCTTCCGCGATGCGCCGCAGTTCCAGCTTGTCCACCAGTCCCACCGCCTTAATGCGCAGGTTGACGATTTCGACGGGAGTCTCCCGGTTGGCGAAGGTGTAAAGCTGCTCGTGGCGGGCGTGGAAGGCGTCGGTCAGTTCTTCGATGGAGTGCGCGCCCAGCTCCCCCGGTGGAAGCTCGATGGTCAATTCGAAGCCCTGCTTGGCGTAGCGCAGGTCGGCCATGCGTTCGAAACGGCGCCGCTCCGGAGGCACTCCGTCGGCCTCCAGATGCGTGGCGGCTTCCTGGGCGAGCCTCTCATAGACGGATGCGATTTTCTTCAGATCGTAGTGCGGAGCGCGTTGCACACAGGTCTGTACGAAGTCGAATTGCAGATCGGTGGTAAGCATCCCCAGCGCGCAGAGAATGCCGGGGAAGGGGGGAATGATCACCGTGGGCGTGCCCAAAGGGCCGGCCAGTTCCCCTGCATGCATGGGCCCCGCGCCGCCGAAGGCCACCAGGGCGAACCGGCCGGGATCGTAGCCCTTCTCCACCGATACCACCCGCAGCGCCCCCACCATGTTGTTGTTCACGATCTGCAGGATTCCTTCGGCGGCCCGATGCAGATCCAAGCCCAGGGGCGCGGCCACGTGGTCCTGGATGGCCCGCTGGGCGCGCTCCAGGTCCAGCACGATCTCTCCACCCAGCAGATGGCCCGGAATGCGCCCCAGCACCAGGTTGGCGTCGGTAACCGTGGGGGATTCTCCGCCCAGCCCATAGCAGGCCGGCCCCGGCACTGCCCCAGCACTGCCGGGCCCCACCGTGAGGCTTTGCTGGCCGGTCACCGCGGCGATGCTGCCTCCGCCCGCACCGATGGTGTGTATATCCACGATGGGCGTGTGCAGGGGGAAGGGCCCGATTGCGCCCTCGTGGGTCAGGGTGGGACGGCCTTCCCGGATCAGGCACACGTCGGCGCTGGTGCCCCCGATGTCGATGCTGATGGCGTCGGGGTAGCCAGCCAGCGTGCCGATGTAGCCCGCACCGATGACGCCCGCGGCGGGGCCCGAGAGGGCCAGGTGAATGGCCTGCCGCCGCGCCATGGCGGGACCGGAGACCCCGCCGTTGGATTTCATCAGCAGCAGGGGTGCGCTGATATTCCGCTCCTCCAGGCCGGATTCCAGCTTTTCGATGTAGCGCGTCACCACCGGCTGGATGTAGGCGTTGAGGGCGGTGGCCATGGAGCGCTCGTACTCTCGGAACACAGGCAGCACATCGCTGGAAAGTGAAACGAGAGCCTCGGGAAACTCCTCGCGCAGCAATTCCGCGGCCCGCTGCTCATGGGCCGGATTGGCATAGGCATGGAGAAACACCACAGCCACCGCCTCCACCCTTTCGGCTTTCAGTTGGCGCGCCGCCTCCCGGCAGCGGTGCTCGTCCAGGGGCAGGGCCACGGATCCGTCCAGCAGAATGCGCTCGGGCACCTCCATGATACGGCGCCCCGGCACCGGCCGCGCGGGCTTGATCCAGGAGAACAGGTTTTCCTTGCGCGGCACGTCGTGGCGGCCGATTTCCAGCACGAATCTGAATCCATCACTGACGATCATCCCGCATCTGGCGCCCTTGCCTTCCAGGATGGCGTTGGTGGCGATGGTGGAGCCATGAAAGATAGTGTGCAGCGCACCCGGGTCTACGCCTGAGCTTCCCAGCACTTTCTCCGCGCCGGCAAAGAATCCCTGGGAGGGATCCCGCGGCGTGGTGGGGGTCTTGGCGATCCACAGGGCGCCGGAATCCGTGCGGGCCAGAATGACGTCGGTGAAAGTTCCTCCCACGTCCACGGACAGCTCATACTTCGCCATCTGCATCTCCAGGGGGAACTGGGCCATGTATACGGCCCCAGGCTCTATTTGGAATCCTTGTCGAACTACCTTGTCACACTACATTGTCATTTTGAGGCCCGTGCACCGGGTCGATGAATCTCATTGTATTCAGCAGTAGAATTCTTCGCTGCGCCCTTCGACTCCGCTCAGGACAAGCTCAGAATGGCAGTTGCGGACTCGTAATCACCACAATCGGCTGCTGGAAAATACCGCTGCAAACACAGCCTAGTTTACCGAGCGCTCCCGCCCTTCCCAGTAGGGTTTTCTGAGTTCGGATTTGAGGATTTTGCCTGGGCCGCTCTTGGGCAGGGCCTCCGTGAAATCCACGGTTTTGGGGCATTTGTAATGGGCGATGTGTTCGCGGCAATGGTCCATCAATTCCTGTGCGCTCGCATGGGTTCCCCCCTGCAGCACGACGATCGCTTTGACCGCCTCCCCCCACTTGTCGTCCGGCACGCCGATCACCGCCGCTTCCAGCACCGCGGGATGACGGTAGAGTACGTCCTCCACTTCGGGAGAAAACACGTTCTCCCCGCCGGTGATGATCATGTCCTTGAGGCGGTCCATGATGTAGACG
The DNA here is from genome assembly GCA_027297205.1 of SAR324 cluster bacterium. Classification (GTDB taxonomy): domain Bacteria; phylum SAR324; class SAR324; order SAR324; family JACQKK01; genus JAPUIH01. The sequence continues at coordinate 4,062 of JAPUIH010000339.1, forward strand.
TACTGCTGCGCATCCACGGTGGCGATGTCCCCCGTGCGCACCCAGCCGTCCACGAGGGTTTTGGCCGTTTCCTCCGGGCGCTTCCAGTAGCCCAGCATTACGTTGGGGCCGCGGGCGATGACCTCCCCCACCTCTCCCGGCTGCACTTGCTGACCCGCATTGTTGACCACGCGCACTTCCACCCCCATGATTTCCTGGCCACAGGACAACAGGCGCCGGGTCTGCTCCTCGCTGCCGTCCACAACGTTGTCCCGCAGCAGGGTTGCGGTGAGAAAGGGGGAGGTTTCCGTCTGTCCGTAGAGGTGTTGCATGACCGGTCCGAACAGTTCGATGGCGGCTTTGAGCCGTTCCACGGGCATGGGCGAAGCGCCGTACATGATGCGCCGCACGGTGGACAATTCGTAGTGCGCGGCGTCCGGCTGTTCCAGCACCATATTGATCATGGTGGGAACGAGCAGCAGCGCGGTCACCCCATGGGTCTGTATCATTTCCAGCACCTGCCGCGGTTCGAACTTTTCCATGAATACGTGAAAGGCCCCCAGCACGGTAAGGGCGAAGCAGGACCAGTAATCCGCGGCATGAAACATGGGACAGGCATGCAGCCACACGTCCCGTTCGGTGAACTCGGCGAACCGAATGGCGTGCTGGGCATTGTGCACCACGTTGTTCTGGCTGAGCATGACCCCCTTGGGCAGGCCCGTGGTGCCGCCTGTGTAGCAGAGGATTAGCATGTCCTCCCCGTCCCAGGCGCGTGGCTTGAGGCTGGCCACGTCTCCTCCCGAAAGCACTTCCTCGTAGGACAGGATATCGCCCTGGGCCGCATCATCCAGCACCACCACCGTGCTTACCATCTCCAGCTTCCCCCGAATCTGCTCCAGCAGGGGCAGGAAATCCTTGCCAATGAACAGGGTCTTGATCTCGGCATCGTTGAGGATGAACAGGGTCTCCTGCGGCGAGAGGCGGGTGTTGATGGGTGCCAGCACCAGGCCCGCCTCGGGAATGGCCAGATAGGTCTCCATGTAGCGGTAGCTGTTATGGGCAAGAATGGCCACGTGGTCGCCATGGCCCAGCCCCAGCCCCTGCAGCCCCGCCGCCAGCTGGTGCACGCGATTGCTCAGTTCGTCGTAGGTAAGCCGCACGTCACCATCCACCAGGGCGGGCCGGCCGCCATAAAGCCGCACCGCCCTTGCAAGCATGTCCTGAATCAGCATGGATCACCGCTCCCCGAAATTGATATTCCGCATGCAATCCAGATAGCGCTTCCGCCCCGCGGGCGCAAGGGGTGTGGCCGGGGGCTTGCCGGCCCGCGATCCATATGTCATCAATTCTTCAATCAATGCGAATTCAGACGCCCTTTCCCGCCGGGCGCGGCAAAGAGGATGCTGCGCGCGGGCGTGGGCCGGCAACCGGTCTCATTCCCGAGGCGGGCCTGGTGCTGGCGCCTCGTCAATTCAGTCACGAGTTTCCCATGGCAGACAACGGCAAGAACGGAAACACCCGCCACGTCACGGTGATCGGCGCGGGCATCGTGGGCGTCTGTTGCGGGCTGTACCTGCTGCGCGACGGTCACAAAGTTACATTGATGGATGCCCAGGCACCGGGCGAAGGCGCCTCCTTCGGAAGCGCGGGCTTCATCTCCCCCGGCTCCTGCGTGCCGATCGGTATGCCGGGCCTTGCCTCCAAGGTGCCCGGGATGCTGATGGATCCGTTGGGCCCCCTGACCATCCGTTGGCGTTACCTGCCCCGCATCGCCCCCTGGCTGCTGCGCTTTCTGGCCGCCAGCTCGCCCAAGCGCGTGGAGGAAATATCGCTGGCCATGCGGGCCCTCTACCAGAGCGCCACGGAGGATTTTCAACCTCTGGTGGGGGAAGCGAAGGCGGCCAATCTGGTGCGCAGGGACGGCAGGCTGGAAATCTACAGGGGCGAGCACTCCCTCGCCAAGGCGCAACTGAAGTACGATATAATGCGCCGCCGGGGGGTGACACTGGACATTGTCAAGGGTGCGGATCTGCAAAAGCTGGAGCCGGCCCTTGCTCCGGAATATTCCGTGGCCGTGCGTATTCCCGACTCCTCCCATACCACCGATCCTTTCCGGCTGACCGAGGCCCTGGCCAAGGATTTCCAGCGGCAGGGTGGCACGATCCTGCGGGAGAAGGTGCTGGGGTTCGATATGCGCGGTGGTGTGCCCGCTGGCATTATCGGAGAAGGAGCACGTCGCGATTTGGATGCGTTGGTGGTTGCGGCGGGAGCCTATTCCGGCTCCTTGGCCCGGCAGTTGGGCAGCAAAGTGCCTCTGGATACGGAACGCGGCTATCATATGATGCTGCCCGAGCCGGGCATCGAACTGCGCTTTCCTATTTCCTCCGGTGACCATCATTTTGCCATCACTCCCATGGATGGCGGCATCCGCCTGGCCGGTACGGTGGAGTTCGCGGGGCTGGAGGCGGCGCCCAACTATGCGCGGGCGGACAAGCTCTATGCCTCCGCACGGCTCATGTTTCCAGGCTTGCAAGCCGAAGGCGCGGAGCGCTGGATGGGCCGGCGTCCTTCCCTGCCCGATTCGCTCCCGGTCATTTCCCGCTCGCCGGTTCATCCTTCCGTGTTCTATGCCTTCGGGCACGGCCACCTGGGCCTTACCGGCGCCGCAGTCACAGGAAAACTGATCGCCGAGCTGGTGACGGGCAAGCCCCACAACATTGACCTGTCCCCCTACCGTGTGCATCGTTTTTAGCGGGAGCCACAATGGGACAGGCGGCGCCGGTACATTGCTGGCGACGGACAAATTGGGAGTTTCGCCGGCCAGGTATCGCTTGCGCCGCGAGGGAAAGACCAGGCAAATCGCACGGATTCTGCTGAAACTATTGCCGCCCACCGACGTTGTATTTTATACGTACAGTTCTGCCGTAATAGTCGAACGATCACGAGATTGAATTCATAAACTTGGGAGTTTCCTTGCGCGAGCCGCTCCGGCTTTCCAGGGAGCGCGCCGCCTAGTATTCCGCGCTCTGCTCCTTTCCGGCCATCGCCCACGCTTTGGCGATCTGCTATAAAATAGGGGTCTAGTTGAACTATTTCCACGCAGCGCCCGCCGCCGGGCGCCGCTGGATACCCCTCGGAGTGGCCGGTGTATTTCAATCTCAGGTTATGGAGCTTTACCAGGGGCGTACGCTTGCGCATCGCCTGGGCCGTGCTGATCGGCCTGGTGGCGGCGGGCCTCGGCATCGCGCGCTTGGCCCTGCTGGGCTGGCTGCTGGGCCGCGTGTTCGCCGGGGAACCGCCCGCGGCCTTGCTGTTGCCTTTTGCCGCGGTCGCTGTGGTGATGGCTCTCAAGGGCGTGGCGGAGTTCCTGCGCGACATGGTGGCCCATCGCACGGGGGCGATGGTGCAGTTGCACATCCGGCGCCGCATCTACGATAAGGTCGTGGAACTGGGCCCCGCCCACTTCGGACTGCGGCGCACCGGGGACGTGGTGCTTTCCATGGTGGAGGGGGTGGAGAAACTGGAGACCTACTTTGGGCTGTATCTGCCCCAGGTGTTCCTGGCCACTCTGTCACCGCTGGGTGTCTTTGCCTTCGTGGCCTTCCTGGACCTGCCCGTTGCGGTGGTGATGCTGTCCTTCGCCCTGGTCACCCTGATTGGCCCGCAGGCCTTCCACAAATGGGACCGCCGCAACTCTGAGCGGCGGCGGCGGGCCTATGGCGACTTCGGCGCGGAATACCTGGATTCCGTGCAGGGCCTGGCCACCCTGAAGGCCTTTGGCCAGAGCCGTTCACGGGCGGATTCCCTGGCCCAAAAAGCCCACGAAGTGTTCCGCAGCACCATGTGGGTGCTCTCCACCAATGCCCTGTCCCGCGGCATAACCGACACGGGCATCGCCCTGGGTGCGGCCGCCACTCTGGCCCTGGGGGCTTACCGGGTGCAGGCGGGGGATATGGAACTGAGCGCTCTGCTGATTGTGCTGATGATGGGTATCGAGACCTACCGCCCCCTGCGCGAATTGCGCACCCTGTTGCACGAGGGCATGCTCGGCCTCTCCGCGGCCTCGGGTATTTTCGAACTGCTGGACGCGAAAACCCTGGTCCGGGACGCCCCGCCCGCGGCTCTCAACCTGGACGAACTGCCCCCCACGGTGCAATTCGATGGCGTGCGCTTCGCTTATCCGGGAGGGCGCCGCACCGCCCATCAGGGCCTCGGCTTCAGCGTGAATGCCGGGGAGCGGGTGGGCATCGTCGGTGCAAGCGGCGCGGGGAAATCCACCATCGTGCGCCTGCTGCTGCGCTTGTACGATCCCCAGGAGGGCGCCGTACGGCTGGGAGGACGGGACCTGAGGGAACTGAGCTTTGAGCAAATTCGGGGACAGATGGCCGTGGTCAATCAGGATACCTACCTGTTTCACGGCACGGTGGAAGACAACCTGCGCCATGGCAAGCCGGAGGCCAGTCTGGAAGAGATGGAGGCCGCCGCGCGAGCGGCCAACGCCCATGAATTCATATCCCGCCTGCCCCAGGGTTATGGAACGGTGGTGGGTGAACGGGGCATCCGCCTCTCGGGCGGGCAGCGCCAGCGCATCGCCATCGCCCGTGCTTTGCTGCGCGACGCGCCCATCCTGGTGCTGGACGAGGCCCTTTCTTCCGTGGACGCAGAGAACGAGGCGATCATCCAGACGGCGCTGGACAGGTTGATGAAAGGGCGCACCACGTTGATCTTCGCGCACCGTCTTTCCAGCGTGATCGGGGCGCAGCGTCTGCTGGTGCTGGAGCAGGGGAGGATCGTGGAAAGTGGTGGCCACTCCGAATTGATGCGCAAGAAAGGAGTTTATTACCGCCTGATGGCCGCCCAGGTCCAGGAAGCCGCGGTGGGCATGCCGCAGCTCCTGGTGGATGGGACGCCGGACACGCAGCCGGCGGCGCACCAGCCGGGCTACGACCTCGCAGCGCAACTGGATCCCACCAATGCCATTCTGCGCGCCGAGGGCATGAACTGGCTGCAAGTAACGCGGGTGCTGCTGGGCCTGGTGGCGCCCTGGAAGATCCGGCTCGTCGCCACGTTCGTGCTGGGCGTGGCGAGGGTGCTGGCATTGATCGGAGTGGGCGTGTTGAGCGCGCTCACCGTGGCGGCGATAAAGCACGCCCAGCCTTTCGACGGGCTAGTGATTGCGCTGTGCATCACTGCCCCGGTGGCGGGGGTGCTGCACTGGCTGGAATCGTGGATGGCCCATGACATGGCGTTCCGCTTGCTGGCGGAGATGCGCGTCGCCCTGTTCAGAAAGCTCGACCAGTTGGCCCCGGCCTATCTGCTGCGGCGCCGCACGGGGGACCTGGCCGCCATGGCCACCCAGGACGTGGAGTTGGTGGAGTATTTCTTTGCCCACACCGTCGCGCCGGCCTTTGTGGCTCTGGTGGTTCCCGCCCTGGTGTTGGGCATTTTGCTGGCCTTCGGCTGGCCCATGGCCGCCGCGCTGCTGCCCTTTCTGGCCTTGGTCGCGCTGAGCCCATTCGTCATGCGCAACCGCGTGGATGATCAGGGCTCCCGCACCAGGGAGGCTCTGGGGGAACTGAACGCCCATGCGGTGGATACGGTGCAGGGACTGAACGAAATCGTGGCATTCCAGCAGGAGGCGCGGCGCGGGCGGATTTTCGAGACATTGGTGCGCGCCCACCACCGCATCCGCCTGCGGTTCTTCCGCGGCCTGACGATGCAAATGTCCGTGCTGGAAGCCGCCACGGGCCTGGGCGGTCTGGCCGTGGTGGTGGTGGGTTCGGGCCTGGCCGCGTCCGGCTCGCTTGACAGCGCCATGTTGCCCCTGCTGACCCTGCTGGCCATGGCGGCGTTCCTGCCCATCTCGGAGATTGCCAACGTGGGGCGGCAGCTTGCGGACACCCTAGGGGCAACCCGGCGGGTTTACGCCGTGCACAGCGAAGAAGTGGATATCAGCGACGGTCCCGGTGTGCCGGAAGCTCCCTCGCGCAAGGGCGTGGGGTTGTCCATGGAAGCTGTGCGATTCGCCTACTACGGTGGCAACCGGATGGCCCTTTCCGATGTCAGCTTCGATGTGCCCGCGGGCTGTACCGTGGCGTTGGTGGGACCCTCGGGAGCGGGCAAGACCACCGCCGCGAACCTGCTAATGCGCTTTTGGGATCCTTCCGCGGGCGTGGTGCGCATGAATGGCCATGATCTGCGCGATTACGGCCTGGAAGATCTGCGCCGCCGCATCGCCCTGGTCACCCAGGATACCTTCCTGTTCAACGAATCCCTGCGCGCCAATATCCTGATCGCCAAGCCCACGGCCACGGAGCAGGAAGTGCATCAGGCGATCCAGCGGGCGGCTCTGGAGGAGTTCGTGGCCGCCCTGCCCGAGGGGCTGGAAACGCCGGTGGGCGAACGCGGAGTGCGCCTTTCCGGGGGGCAGCGCCAGCGGCTGGCAATTGCCAGGGCTTTTCTAAAGGATGCGCCGGTGCTGATTCTGGACGAGGCCACCTCCCATCTGGACGCAGTCAACGAGCAGGGCGTGCGCGCCGCCCTGGAGCAACTGATGAGCGACCGCACCACCGTGGTGATTGCCCACAGACTCTCCACGGTGCGGACAGCGGACAAGATCGTCGTGCTTAACGAGGGGCGGGTCGCCGAGCAGGGCAGCCACCAGGAACTGCTGGCCCGCGGCGGTCTCTATGCCCAGTTGGTGTCCCACCAACTGGCCGGCGCCGCGGGCCCCGCGGCAGATTGACGCTGCCGGGCCGCTACTTGGCGCCGCTCACGAATACCGGCTCGACCTCCCGCAGGGTTTCCAGGGGAATGTGGCATGCGATGCGGTGCCCGCCGCCCACGTCGTGCTCAGGAGGTGGAGTGTCGGCGCAAACGTCGCCCAGCTTGCGCGGACAACGGGAGTAGAAGGGGCAGCCCTTGGGCAAATCGGTGGGGGAGGGCAGATCGCCCTCCAGAATAATCCTGCGCCGCTGCTTGGTATCCACCACCGGGGCGGAAGAGAGCAGCGCCTCGGTATAGGGATGGTAGGGTGGTTCGAAAACGTCTTCCACCTTGCCGCACTCCATGATCTTACCCAAATACATCACCGCCACCCGGTCGGCCAGGTAACGCACCACGGCCAGGTCATGGGATATGAAAAGCATGGTCGTGCCCTGCTCCGCCTGAATTTCCAGCAGGAGATTGATAATGGCGGCCTGCACCGACACGTCCAGGGACGAGACGGGCTCGTCGGCCACCACCAACTGTGGACTGCCCGCCAGCGCACGAGCGATGGCCACTCGCTGTATCTGACCCCCGGAAAGCTGGCGGGGCAGCCTGCGCGAGAACTGGGCGGGAAGATTCACGGTGCGCAGCAAGCCTTGCACCGCCTGCCGTATCGGGCCCGTGGAGCCGCTGGCCAGCCGCCGCAGGGAACGTCCGATGGCAAAGCCCACCGTATGACTCGGGTTGAGGGTGCCGTCGGGATTCTGAAACACCATTTGCAGGGATTTCTTCACCTCCTGGGGTCGGTTTTCCACCGCCGTCCCGGCCAGTTCAATTCCGTTCAGCTTTACCGAACCTTCCGTGGCTTCCTCCAGGCCGGTAAGCACCTTGGCCAGGGTGGATTTGCCACAGCCCGACTCGCCCACGATGGCCAGGGTTTGGCCTTTGTACACCGTGAGGCTCACGCCGTTCAGGGCGCGCACCGGTTCCCCGCGGGCCCGCCAGGGCACGAGACCCCCGCTGGGAAGATAAGATTTTTCCAGGGCCACGATTTCCAGCAGAGGTTCCCCGCTCTCCGCTTCCTCGGCCGTGCCGCCGTTGGCGGGCCGCGTGCGCTTCCAGTCCGGCAATTCCTCGCTGCGGATACAGCGTACCTGATGGGTGCCGCTGCCCGGCACGGGCAGGGTGGGTATGGGTGCCGCTGTGCAGTCCGGTTCCCGCACCTCATTGCAACGCAGGGCGAACACGCAGCCTTCGGTCTGCCCCGGGTGGGCGGGCATCTGGCCAGGGATGGGCATGAGCGAAGTGCCGTGTTTGCCGGTGTCAAGGCTGGGCAGGCAGCCCAGCAATCCGCGGGTATAGGGATGGCGGGTGTTTTGGAACACCTCCCCGATTTCGCCCTCCTCCACCAGCTCTCCGCAGTACATGACCCCGATGCGGTCGCAAACGCGCATCACCGTGCCCAGATTGTGGCTGATGAAAAGCAGGGCCATATGGTGGGATTTGCGCAGTTCCGCCACCATTTCCAGGATCGCCGCTTCAATGGTCACGTCCAGCCCGGTGGTGGGTTCGTCCATCACCAGCAATTCCGGGTTGGACATGAGGGACATGCCGATCAGCACGCGCTGCTGCTGCCCGCCGGAGAGCTGGTGCGGATAACGCTCCAGCACCGCCGGTGGGTCGGGCAGGGCAACCTCGGCGAGGATATCCAGTGCCTGCTGGCGAGCTTGCTCGTAATCCACACCTTGATGCAAGAGGGGCACTTCCATTAACTGCCGGCCGATGGTCATCACCGGATTGAGGCAGCTCATGGGGTCCTGATAGACCATGGCCATCTCGCCGCCCCTCAGCAGGCGCAGCTCTTCGCTGGGCATGGCGGCCAGCTCCCGCCCCTTGAACAGCACCTGCCCGCCGCTGATGCTGCCGGAGCGCCCCAGGTAATTCATCACGGCGAAGGCCAGGGTGGATTTTCCGCAGCCGGACTCCCCCACCAGCCCCAGGCTTTCTCCCTTATCCAGGGAAAAGCTCACCTTGCGCACGGCCGGCACCACCCCTGCACGGGAACTGTAGGTGACGGAGAGGTCCTGCACGCTCAGCAGGGGTGCGCCGTTCGTTTGTTGCTGTTCCGCCACAAATCCTCCGGATCGGGTTCAGGCCGCCGAGACCTAGGCATTGAGAGAAATTTCCCGGATGCCGTCCGCAATCAGATTCAGACCAAGCACAAGGGAACTGATGGCCAGGCAAGGGTAAAGCGCCATATGGGGAAAAGCCAACGCCATGGCGCGCACCTCGTTGATCATACCGCCCCAGTCCGGATCGGGAGGCGGCAATCCCAGCCCGAGAAAACCCAGCGTGCCAATGGTGATAATGACGTAACCCAGTCTGAGGCAGGCATCCACCACCAGGGGCCCGCGCACATTGGGCAGGATTTCCACGAACATGATGTACCAACTGCTCTCGCCACGCATCTGGGCCGCGGCAATGTATTCCCGGTCGCGCAGTCCCAGCACCAGGCCCCGCACGATACGCATCACGCCGGGCGCGCTGGCGAAAGTCACCGCAAGCACGATCACCACCGCGGAAGGCCCAAAGGTCGCGATGATGAGGATGTAAAGCACCAGCACAGGGTAGGAGAGGATAAAATCGGAAACCCGGGATAGCACCTCGTCGATCCAGCCCCTGTAGTACCCCGCCGTCAATCCCCCGATGATTCCCACCAGATAGGCGCAGAGGGTGGCCAGGGGACATGCCTGACAACTTGGGTCGCGCGGCGTGCAGACCAGGCTGCCCAGTTCCATCAGCGCCTGATTGAGTTGGCCCACGCGCCGACGAGGAAGAATCTGTTCGGCCGCATCCCA
>JAPUIH010000034.1 GCA_027297205.1 SAR324 cluster bacterium
TTCCGGCGCTCCCATGGCCCGGCCAACCCGCCATGTCCGATTTTCCCTTCCGCGTTTACTTGATCACCGACCGCCTGCACACGGCGGGCGATCCTCTGGCTCTGCTGCCGGGGCTGGCCGCCGCGGGGCTGCGTGCCCTGCAAGTTCGGGAGAAAGACCTCGCGCCCGCCGCCCTGTACGATTTTTGCCGCGCGGCGCAGAAAGCTCTGGGCGAAGCCCAGGGAGTAGCAAAAGGGGAAGCCGGGGTTGAACTATACCTCAACGACCGTGCCGACCTGGCGCTCAGCCTGGACTTTTCCGGGGTGCAGTTGCGGGAGGAAAGCCTGCCTCTTGGGGCCCATGCGCAGCCTTTGCGCGCCGCCCTGCGCTATGGGGTGTCCACCCATTCCGTGGAAGGCGTCCTGGCGGCGCAAGCGGCAGGGGCGCACTTCGCCACCTTCGGGCCGGTCTATGCCACGGCTTCCAAGAGCGCTTATGGCGAGCCGGTGGGCCTGCAAGCCCTGGAGCGTGCCGCGGCCGCTTCGCCACTGCCCTTGCTGGCCCTGGGCGGAGTGACCCCTGAGCGGACCCGGGAATGCCTGGATGCCGGAGCCCTCGGCGTGGCCGCCATCTCCGCGGTATGGGACGCGCCCCAGCCCGCGGCGGCCTTGCGGTCTTTCGCCGATGCCCTGGGCGGGCTGTAGGGGTCAGGGCCGCCGGAACTCGATCAGGTGTTCCCATTTGCCTTTCTTGGAGAAGGCTTTCTGCTCCTTGCGGGAGTGGGTGCCCCGCCGGGCCGAGGCAGAGGCGCCTTCCCGCCAACCCACGGCCTTGGCGATGCGCCGTAATGCCGTGGCGGCGTCCACTCCGTGATCGCCTTCCACCCAATCCCCCAGCACAAGGAACAAGCTCCCTCCGGGGCGCAGCACCCGGTACAGGCTCGTCATAACATCCTTCATGCCATGGCTCCAGCGGCGCTGCCGCGTCTCTCGGCGCGCCCCCAGCTCCCCGCTCTGGAAGGATTCGCTTTCCAGTTCCAGCCAATCCATGCGCAGCCGATGCTGCTCGTAATAATCGTAGGTGCCCGGATAGGGAGGGCTGGTGATAATGATGTCGAACAGGCCCCAACCGAGGGAAGGCAGCAGCAGCGAGTCTTCCTGATGCAGGCGCACCTGGGCTGGTGCGATCAGCCGCCTGCCCAGGGTGACCTGTGCTTCCAGCAATTCATCGCATTTCGCCACGAAAAACCGCGTTACCGCGCCCTTTGGATATCGCGGCGGATCCCGCTCGCCGACGGAATCGGAAAGGCGGTTGGAATACTTCACCACGCCGCTGGAAAACACCGCGCGCAGGGTCTCCCGCGCCGGGATTTGCGGAAGGGCGTTTACGAGGCGCAGCCACTGCAGCAGTTCCGCCAGCAAATGCTGCTGATAGTGGGGCGCCAGCCGCTCCAGATTGCGCTGGCGCACCCGGGGGGGATTCTTTTCGCGGCGCAGAGCCTCCACCTGGGCGGCAATGCGGCCGGCCTCTCCTTTTATGCGCTCCGCCTGCTCGCTTGAGCGTGGCTGCGTGCGTTCCCTGGCCACCAGACTTGCCACCGGATTGAGGTCATTGCCCTCCGTGGGCAGGCCCAACAGCATCGCTTCCACCAAGGCCGTGCCGCCGCCCATGAAAGGATCGAACACGCGTATATCCGTCCCCTCATGGTCTTTCAGCAACCGGCGTGGCAGGTGAGGGTGAAACCGCCCGGGATAGGGATGAAAGCGGTGGGTGAGCACGTAGCCGCCATGGGCCGGCACCCGCAGGGCTTCCGCCAGCTGCTCTCCTAGCTCGCCACTGTGGCGGAACTCCAGGTTTTGCTGGGAAAAGGACCGGCGCGCTTTGGTTGCCATGGAGGATTCTTTCCGGTGCCGGAGGATTACCGCGAAGATGCGCCCCGAGCCTTCGCCCGAATTGCAGCGCCCGCCCCTCCCAGATTATCCACGTTCCCAGGGCAGGGAGTCAAAGCCGGAAAACCGAGTCACCCGGCCCACCCGGCCAGGAGGCGGCGCAGGGCAATGATCGGCCAGCCGATTCGCGGGGCCTCGTTCCACACTATTTTCGATGGCAATATTTTTGATGCCAATGCCGTTGACGGTGAGAAATAACCGGATAACGCCATGCTATTGAATTTTGACCCGATTTCCGCATTTGTGGTATGCGGAATATAGTGGTTCGTTTGTTGGGGAGGCGCGAAACAGAGAAGAAACCATGGCTTACTCGCCGGATTCGCTTCACAAATAGGGAGGTGCGGAAGCAGAGATGAGCATTTCGCGGCAGGATTTGAAGGCTATCCTCGTATTCGCAATTCACCTGTCCAAGGTGGACAGCGATTTTTCCCTGCAGGAAAAAAAGATGCTCAAGCGTTACGCGGACACCATTGGCCTCCAGGAGGAGGAGCGTGCAGAATTGGTGGGGCTTGGGGGCAGCCTGGATCAGGATGCGGATGCGCTCAGTTCAAACGAAGCCAAGGAACTGCTGCTCAAGACGCTCTGCGCGGTTTCCTTCGTGGATGGCAATACCACCGACGATGAAGTCGACTTTATCCAGAAAGTGCAACTAAAACTGGGGATCGACTATCCCCTGCCTGTCAAAGCCGACTGGGGTGGCTTCGAAGAAGAAGTATTCACCACCCTGGAAGAGGTCTGCACATAGTCATGTGCTTGGGCGTGACTGCCCGCGCCGCCACTGTTCGCGGGCGGTCTCGTTTCCGCCGGCCAGCGGCTCTGTACAAACCCCTTCATTGATTACCCGGTTTGGGCGCCGTTGCTATCTTGGCTTGGGCGCCGTCTCGGCCAACTGGGCATACTTGCCCAGTTCCCGCCGGGCGACGACCATATTGTGTACTTCGTCCGGTCCATCCACGATGCGCATCACCCGGGCGTAGGCCCAAAGCTTGGCCAGCGGTTCCTCGTTGGTTGTGCCCCGTGCCCCGAACAGTTGAATGGCGTGATCGCAGACGGTCTGAAACATGTTCGCCACCACGGTTTTCACCATGGATATTTCCTGGCGCGCCTGGCGCTTGCCCATGGTGTCCATTTTCCACGCCGCGTACAGCACCAGCAGCCGAGCTTGGTCGATGGCCATGCGCGATTCGGCGATCCAGCTTTGAATGAGTCCTTTCTCCGCCAGCAGACTGCCGTGGGTCCAACGGGTCTGGGCGCGCTCGCACATTAGTTTCAGCGCCTGCTCCGCGCCACCGATTCCGCGCATGCAGTGGTGGATGCGGCCCGGACCCAGCCGGGCCTGGGCGATGGTAAATCCGCCGCCTTCTTCTCCAAGCAGATTGCTGACCGGCACCCGGCAATCCTCGTAGCGCACCTCACAGTGGCCGTGCCCGCCATCGTCGTTGAATACAGCCACGGGCCGCACCACCGTAAAGCCAGGGGTGCCGAAGGGCACCAAGATCATGCTGGCGCGCTGGTGCCTGGGCGCTTCCGGATCGGAGACCACCATGGCGATGGCGATCTTGCAGTTGGGGTGTGAGGCGTTGGACGTGAACCATTTATGGCCGTTGATGACGTACTCGTCTCCTTCCCGCACGGCCCGGGTGGCCAGCTGGGTGGGATCGGAGCCCGCGGTCGCCGGCTCGGTCATGGAAAAGCAACTGCGGATCTTGCCGTCCAGCAGCGGCTCCAGCCATTCCTTTTTTTGTGCCTCCGAGCCGAACTCCGCCATGATTTCCATGTTGCCCGTGTCCGGCGCGTTGCAGTTGAACACTTCCGAGGCCCACAGGCTGCGGCCCATCGCCTCGGCCAGGGGCGCATATTCCAAATTCGTCAGCCCGGCCCCATAGGTGCTGTCCGGCAGAAACAGGTTCCACAGCCCTTCGGCGCGGGCCTTGTCCTTCAGTTCTTCCAGGATCGCCGGGTGGTGGTGCTTGTCTCCGGAATCCACGATCTGCCGATGGTAGGTCTCATCGTTGGGAAAGACGTGCTGCTCCAAAAAGGTGGTGACCTTCTCCAGCATGGACTTGGTCTTATCACTGTACTCAAAATCCATCACAGGCTCCTCTTGTCACCGGCCGCACCGCCCCTTCCCGCCCGGTCTTGTCCGGAATGCCAATGTCCTTGGGAATTTAATTCACCATTGCACAAGGGGTGCGCGCGGAGCAAGCGTGAGCCTGGGGTGCCGAGAGCGGCTTAAAGATTTCCTCTCAGCCGCCGATATAAAGAGTGCAAAGGTGGAGTGTTCCGGCTGGGACTTCCCGTCACCATGGAGTCCCGCCAATTCAGTGACTGAGGAGAATCATGACCGAGAAAATTGTTTACACGCCGGGCAAGATCACGGCGCCGCCGTCCACCCTAAAAGGCAAGGCGGCCGAGCATGCCACGCATTCCCGCGCGTTCGCCGAATTTCTCGCCGAAGCCGAGGCCGTGCGGGACGTGGTGCGCCTCAATCCGCCGGTGGTGCCCGCCAGCCATGGCATGCGCGGCGGGATGCAGGCTGCGCTTCATGGCATGGCGGGTCTTTTGCTTGGGCCCTTGCCCAGATTGATGATGCAGTTGCGAGGGAAAAAGCCGCCGGGATACCGATAGGGGATGGATGAAACGGTATCCCGGCGCAGGGGGACTCTCCTTGGCTAGCCGGGCAGGAATCCGGGCCGAAACTCCGGATAGGCTTCCATGCCGAACTCGTGCAGATCGATACCTTCGATTTCCTCCTGCTCGCTGACCCGCAGGCCCATTGCCTTGCGAATCACAAACCACACAGCCAGGCTGCTCACAAAGGTGAAGCCGCCGATTACCACCACGCCCAGCAGTTGCGTCAAGAAGGACACCTCGGGATTGAAGATGCCCACGGCCAGCGTGCCCCAGATTCCGTTCACAAGGTGTACGGACAGCGCACCAACTGGGTCGTCGATGCGCAGGCGGTCGAACATCGGTACGGCAAATACGACGATCATGCCCGCCACCGCTCCTATTAACAGCGTCACCGCCACACTGGGGTAATCCGGCCCCGCGGTGATGCTCACCAGTCCGGACAGTGCGCCGTTGAGCACCATGGACAGGTCGATCTTCTTGTAGATCAACTGGGTAAGAATCAGCGCGGACAGGGCTCCCGCGCAGGCGGCCATGTTGGTGTTCACGATCACCGTCGCCACGGCGTCCACATCGGCCTTGGAGCCCAGGGCCAGTTGTGAGCCGCCGTTGAATCCGAACCAGCCCAGCCACAGAATGAACGTGCCCAGGGTGGCCAGGGGCATGTTCGAACCGGGAATGGGGCGGATACCGCCTTTCTCGGGAAACTTGCCGCGCCGTGCGCCCAGCAGCAGCACCCCCGCCAGGGCCGCCCAGCCACCCACCGAATGCACAATGGTGGAACCGGCGAAGTCAGTGAATCCATCCAGCAGTCCGCCCAGGGCGCTGCCGCCCCAGGTCCAATGCCCCTGCAGAGGGTAAATGATAGCCGTCAGCACCACGGTAAACACGATGAAGGCCCAGAATTTCATGCGCTCCGCCACGGCCCCGGAAACGATGGACGCCGCGGTAGCCACAAACACCACCTGGAAGAAGAAATCGGCCATCAAGGCGTGGTCGCTGTTGGTCATCCCGCTCATGCCCAGCCCCAGCCCGAACACGGCGTTACCCTCGCCATACATAAGGTTGTAGCCGATCACCCAATACATCAGGCAGGCGAATCCGTATAAGGTAATATTCTTGGTGAGGATGGTGACCGTATTCTTAGCCTGGGTGAGTCCGGCTTCGAGCATGGCGAAACCGGCGGCCATCCACATGACCAGAATCCCGGACAGCAACAGCCACGTCGTGTCCAGGACATATTTCATTTCCACGTTGAATTCCATTCTGATGATCTCCTTGTTCGCTTTGCTGGGGAAGGCGCCTAAAGCGCCCGGACGTCCGTCTCTCCGGTGCGGATACGCACGGCTTTGTCCACCGAATAGGTGAAGATTTTTCCATCGCCAACCTTGCCGGTATTGGCGGCTTTTACGATGGCTTCCACGATCGCGTCCGCGTCACTGTCGTCCACGATGGTTTCCAACTTCAGTTTTGGCAGGAAATCCACCGAGTACTCCGCACCGCGGTATATTTCGCTATGGCCCTTCTGGCGGCCAAATCCCTTGACCTCGTATATGGTCATGCCGGTCACGCCCGCGGAGGTCAGCGCTTCCTGCACCTTTTCCAGGGTGAAGGGTTTGATGATTGCTTCAATCTTGGTCATGCTGAATCACTCCACAAGGGTTGCCGTATCGAACCCGGTACCGCCGGATTCCAAGGTGTTCCTCTCCCTATCGCAGGAATAATGCCAAAGTCGTATTAATATAATTGACTGATTTAATAGGTCTTATCCCAGCACATCTTAAGATCGGCCAACAAATATGCTTAATAAATAGTCAATATGATATAATAATTGCCTAATTTATTACCATTTAATGCATGCATTTGTGGCGGTTGGTTCATTTCCCCGTCCGTGCTAACTTCAAAGAACATCCATCCGTACTTGCGGAAGCGCATTGATTTTCCAGGAAAGGTTCCCATGTCCGATTCCCTGCAGGCGTTGCATGAGGCCCATCAGGCCGTATTGAGCGATATCGCGGGCAAGGCGCTGCCTTTGGGCTATGGCGACTTCGAGGGAGAGGTGACGGCCATCGAGGAGGGCTTGGGGGTGCTGGTGATGGAGGCCAGCGAACTGTTGTTGGTGCGCGGAGCGGAGGCGGAGGCCTTCCTGAACGGATTGACCACCAACGACCTGAAGACACTGTCCACCGGAGCCGCCCAAAACAATCTGCTCTGCGGCATCAAAGGCAAGCTGCTGCATCATCTGCTGATCGTGCGCAGCAAGGCCGAGGAGTTCCTGGTAATCGCGGAGCCCGGCGAAGGGGCGGCGGTGGCGAGCCATCTGGAGCGCTATCATATCCGCGAAGAGCTGCAACTGGGTACGGTGGGGCTGCTGCGGGTGGACCTGTTGGGGCCCCTGGGCGCGGCGGCCCTGGAAGGGTTGGGACTGGCGCCAGGCGCCACTCAGGGCGAGTTCGCCGGCGGGCCCTTGCTCGCCCCATCGTCGCCCCTGGGCGAGCTGCCGCGGCGGCTGGCGCTGCTCCCGGCGGGCAATGCCCCGGCGCTGGTGGAGGCACTGCTGGAGACATCCCCCCAGGCGCGGCTGGTGGGATTCGAAGCCTTCGACGAGGCCCGGCTATGGGCGGGCATGCCCCGTGCCGGCGCGGACTACGGTCCCGATCATCTCCCCGCGGAGGCGGCCATCTACGATCATATATCCTTCGACAAGGGCTGCTACGTGGGCCAGGAGATTCATGCGCGCATGCATTACCGTGGTCATGCCAATCGCAAGCTGACCGGAGTGACTATTCCGGAGCAAGATGCCGCGGGGCTGGCGGCCGGCAGCGAGCTCTATCTGGAGCAGCGCGCGGTCGGTGCATTGACGAGCCTGAGCAGGCTTGTGCGCGAAGGACAGCGCCGGGGCATCGCCATGCTGCGCTGCGCAGACATCCAGGAGCGGCCTCTGCTGGCGGTCACAGCCGGCGGCCCCACGCGGGTGGCGCTGTGGACGCTCAGTTCCGATCTGGGGGTGGCCAGGGCGTGAGGCCATTCCTTGCACGGAAATCGCTGCGCGCCGTTCTAATTTTCCCGCCATGGCTGGCATTGCTCGCAGCCTGCGCCTCCTATCCCGAAAACGGAGGGGTACGCACCCGCGGTTATGCCTATCTTGCGCCGCCGGAGGTGACCTTCGACTTGGCCCAAGGCCGGCCCATCGATTCAGATGGACTGGCCCGGCGGCTCGCGCGGACGCGCCTGTTGTTCCTGGGGGAACATCACACGGAGCCGCGCAGCCACGCCTTTCAACTGGAAACGATCAAGCTTCTGCTGAAGCGGGGCCGTCAGGTAACGGTGGCCCTGGAGATGTTTCCCCCTTCCGCCAACGAGGCTCTGCAAGCCTGGCGCAGCGGAGACGCACAGGAGCTGGAATTCCTCGAGCGCTCGGGCTGGTACAGGAATTGGGGCTTTCCCTGGAGTCATTACCGGGAGCTGTTCCTGCTGTTGCGGCGGCACAGTGTACCCATGCGGGGCATCAACGCGGAGCGCAAAACGCGGGAAGCGGCGCGCAAGGGAGACCTGTCCAGCCTGTCCTCCGATTTGCAGGAGGAGATCGGGCCCCTGGCGGATTCTCCGCAGCCCCATGACGCTTATCTGCTGGATATGCTGCGCGCCTCGGGGCATGGCGGGGAAATGAGCGCCGACGCCCCGGCCTTCCAGGCCTACCGGCGCGTGCAGGTACTCTGGGAGCGGCTGATGGGCCGCCGTGCGGCGCTGCTGGCGGAGCAGGCGGGGGCTGAGGGCATCGTGGTGGTATTGATCGGCTCCGGGCATCTGGCCTATGGGCTGGGGGCGAACCTGCACGCAGCACGGGCCGGCGTCCTGGCGCAGCTTTCCATCTGGGACAATGTGGTAACGAAGGCGCCCGGCCGGCAGCGTTATGCGGTGCCTCTGGGCGTGGCCGATCTGGCCAGGATTTACCTGCGTGACCCCGCGGAAAAGGGATATCCCACCCTGTTGGGCATCAAGCTGGAATTGCAAGGATCGGATCTACGGGTGAAAGGCACACAACTGCCCGCCCATGCCCCCTTGGCGGCACTTAAGACGGGAGATGTGATCCTGGCCCTCAATGGCCTGCCCGTCACGACACCCACGGCCCTGCGTCTGGCCTACGAGCGGCTGCCCCTGGACAGCACGGCCCGGCTCAAGCTGCGCCGGGAGGGCCGGGAGCTGACCCTGGAAGTCCCCGTAAAGCCGGGGCAGCGCTAGACCGGAAATTTCATGAAATAATATCTGGGGTAAGCAACGCGAAGCTTGCAGCGTTGCAGCCCCCCTCCCCCAGAGCCCCATTTTAGCGCCGGGTTCGGCTTCCAGCCAAATCCGGCCCAAACGGGGTGCAGGGGCCATCGCTCCTCGGCGCGGGGGATGTCCGAAAATGATCAGCCCTTGGCGCCTTTCCCGCGCACCTGGGGCATCACGATATTGTGCCAAGGGGCGGGCATTTCGCCCACGGGCACGTCGATAACCGTGGGGCCCTTGGCAGCGAATCCTTGCCGGATGGCATCCCGCAATTCCTGCGGCGAGTTCGCGCGCAGGCCCTGGGCGCCGAAGGCGTCGGCCAGCTTCACGAAATCCGGATTGTGCAGCTGTGAGGCTATGACGCGGTTGTCGTAGAGTTCCTTCTGCATGCGCAGCACGTTTCCGTAGGCATCGTCGTTGAACACGAGCATCACCACGCCGATCTGATGCTGCACGGCGGTGGCCAACTCCTGGGCGTTGAACATAAACCCTCCGTCCCCGGAGATCAGCAGCACAGGCTTGCCCGGCTGGGCAAGTTTGACCCCCAGCGCCGTGGCCACGCCCCAGCCCAGGGTGCCCTGATAGCCCGTGGACAGGAAGGTGCGGGGTTGGTAAACCGGCAGGGCAAAGCGGCTCACGTAACCAATCTGGGTCAACTCATCCACAAAGATGCCGTCGTCGGGCAGCTCCTCCCGGATGACCTTGAGGTAACTCATCTGCGGCTCCAGGGATGCGAATTCCGCTTCCTTGGCCTGCCGAAGGGCGGTCAACTCTTCTTCCCGGTTGCTGCGCTTGCGGTTGTGGGCGCCCAACTCGTCAATGAGAGCCCGCAGGGCGTCGCGGCAGTCCGCCACGATGCTCACCGCCGGAGGAGCAACACGGTCATGTTCCTCGGGATCAATGTCCACCCGCACCATCTTCAAACCGCCGTCCAGGCCCCAGTTCATCTGGGGAATCTGCAAGCGCGTCCCTATTGCCAGCACCGCATCGGCGCCGGCCCAGAGTTGATGACCCACCGGCATGGTATGGCTGAGATAGTGGCGGCTGCTCATCGCACCGCGCCCGCTGCGGGTGGTGATCACGGGTGCTTGCAGCATTTCCGCGATGCCGGCCAGCTCTTCCACGGCATCCATGGCGCCGCCCCCGGCGAAGATTAGCGGGGATTGCGCCTGGCCAAGTATTTTCGCCGCTTCGCGGATGGCGTCCCCGTTCACCGGCGGCCGTGCAAACTCCGTCTCCGGGGGCAGAAGTTGTACGTCCTCCTCCCTGGCCATGATGTCCATGGCCATCTCCAGACCCACCGGCCGGGGACGGCCGGTGTACATCTGCCGGATCGCCTCGGCCACCAGCCCCGGCGCCGTGGCGGGAGAGGGGATTGACTCCGCCCACTTGGTGAGGGAACGCAGCACCCTCATCTGATCCGGGATTTCATGGAGCAGCCCATAGCCCCGCCCCACGGCGCTGGAGGTAATTTGGCCGGTCACACACAGCACCTTGCTGTTGGTGGCATAGGCGGTGGACAGGGCGGCGGTGGTGTTCAGAAAACCCGGTCCCGGCACCACGGCGTAGGCACCCATGCCGCCCGTGGCCGCCGCATAGCCCAGGGCCATATAGGCCGCCCCTTGCTCGTGGCGGGAGTGGATCACACGCACGGCAGCGCCGGCATCGTAGAGTGCAATAAAGAGCGGATCGTTCTGCACGCCCGGCAGGGCGAAGAGGGTCGTGATGCCGTTTCCGATCAACGATTTCACAACGGCCTGGCCACCGGTCATAACAGGCATGGCGGTTTTTCTTGGAAAAAATTCAGCTTGCGCGAATCCGCGAATCAGGAACGCCGTAGAATAGTGCAGTAAACAGCAGAAGGCAGCCTAAAGATTTGCTGGATAGCGCCGATACTATTAACAGTCACACTCGCCAATCTTCGGGCAACGGGTTAACAAGGATGCTTGCATCTTGCCAAGGACGGCAACCCGCTGCCTTTACCTGATCCGAAAAAATTCAAGTATCCCGGCGCGAATCAGTTCCGCGGGGGGACTCATCCGACCATGCTGTAACCGCCACTCACGCTGAGCACTTGGCCCGTGACATGGCCGGCCACAGCGTCCGAGGCCAGGAAGAGCACCGCGTTGGCCACGTCCCGGGGCCGGCCAACCTTGCGCAGGGGCATATTGTTGGCCACCTTGACCAACTGCTCCTCGGTGAACATGCTGTCCTTGTCGACCCACATGCTGGTGCTGCCCACCTCCTCGTCCTGCTCAGGGATGGTGATGCCGGGGCATACGGCGTTGCAGCGGATGCCGAAACGGCCGTTTTCCCTGGCAATGGTCTTCATGAAACTGTTGATGGCGGCCTTGATACCCCCGTACACCGCCTCGCGGGGTTCGCCCTGGCGGGCGGCGTCGGAACTGATGGACACGATGGCGCCGTGCTGATTTTCGATCATCACATCCAGCACGCTCTTGGTGCAGTTGAGCACGCCCATGTAGTTTATCTGGATCACCTTCTGCCAGAATTCAGGGTCGGTCTGGGTGAAGAACATCAGTTGATCCCAGCCCACGTTGTTGACCAGCACGTCCACGGTGCCGTGATTGTTCACCGCGGCGCCGACGAGCTTTTGCACCTGCTCCATCTGAGTGACGTCCGTGGGAACAATTTCCACGCTGGCCGCGCCACTCCCGCGGGCCGCCTCGCCAACCCGTTCGGCCTGCTCCACGTCGATATCGCCTACGGTGAGGTGGGCGCCCTCGGCGGCAAAGCCCAGCACGATGCTGCGGCCGATGTTGGAGCCACCGCCGGTGACAATCACCGATTTTCCGCTCAATCCCAGGTCCATCATCCCTCGGTATATAGTGCTGGCTGCACTGCGATCCAGGCCACACGCGCAAAGGTCCCCGCGCGGCGGTGCGGCGGGTTGCGTGGCGAGCGGGAACTTATGAGCGAAGGGCCGAAGTCTTCAATAAGCCGGGTTCTGTACTTCCCCGCAAGCGGGAAAGCCACGGTCATCAATCTAGGAATGCCGTCACCGGCATCCTCAAGCATCCTACCCGGCGGCTAAGCGAGCAGCCTCAACGCCGCCTTACTTGGACTTGCTCCAGATGGGGTTTGCCGTGCCGGTTCTGTCACCAGAACCGCGGTGGGCTCTTACATTAAGGCCCCG
>JAPUIH010000340.1 GCA_027297205.1 SAR324 cluster bacterium
AGAATCCACATTGCAGCCCGTGGCATTCCTTGAATCCCTCCTGAATGGGATGCAGCGCCCCGCCATCCGCCATGCCCTCCACGGTCTTGATGGATTTTCCGTTGGCCTGCACGGCGAACAGGGTGCAGGCCTTGACGGTCTTGCCGTCCAGCATCACGGTGCAGGCGCCGCAACTGGTGGTGTCGCAGCCCACGTGGGTGCCGGTCAGCCTCAGCAGGTCCCGGATGAAATGCACCAGCAGCAGGCGGGGTTCCGCCTCCGCGGTATGGCTCGTGCCGTTTACCGTAAGGGTTATGCTTTGCTTCGCCATGGTTATTTCCCCCCTTGTGCCCGTTCCACGGCCCGCCTGAGCGCGCGGATGGTCAATTCTTTCACCATGGCCCGCTTGTATTCGGCGGGGGCCCGGTTGTCCGTGGTTGGGTCGCAACTTTCCGCCGCCAGCCTGCCCGCCTCTTCCAGGGCCGCCTCGTCCGGGGCCTTGCCGGCCAGGGAGGCTTCGGCGTCCGTGGCCTTGACGGGCACCGGCGCCACATTGGTGAGGCCGATGCCGGCGCTTGCGATGTTGCCGCTCTCGTCCAGGGTAACCTGGGCCGCCACGGCCACGATGGCGAAATCGCCCACGCGGCGTTCTATCTTAAGGTATGCGCCACCGCTCTTGCCCGGGGGGACGGGCACCCGCACCTCCTTGATGATCTCGTCGGAGGCCAGGGCGGTGGTGAGGGTGGACACGAACAGCTCGCTCACGGGCAGCACCCGTTCGCCACCGCTGCCTTCGATCACCACCTCCGCCCCCAGGGCGAGCATGGTGGCCGGATGGTCGTTGGCCGGGTCGCCATGGGCCAGATTGCCGGCGATGGTGGCCCGGTTGCGCACCTGCGGATCGGCGATCTGCTTGGCCGTGTCCAGAATCAGCGGAAACTTGGAGGCCACCACATCGGAGGTTTCCAGGTCCGCCTCGCGCACCAGGGCTCCGATCTTCAGCACCCCATTCTCCTCCTTCAGATAATCCAGCCCTGGGATGCCGTTGATATCGACAATGTGTGCCGGAGCCGCGAAGCGCAACTTCATCAGAGGCACCAGGCTGTGGCCTCCGGAGAGCACCTTGGCCTCGTCCCCATGCTGCTTCAGCAGGGCGATTGCATCGCCCAGCGATTCCGGAGCATGGTATTCAAACTGTGCCGGTAACATGGATTCCTCCTCTTTCTGCTTGAGGTTGCGTGAAAGGAAACAGTTCCTGCTAGCAATTTCGATGCGGGCGCAATGTAGCTGGGTATACAGCATCCCCTCCGATGGGATGAATCCCGCCGCGGCCGCAAAATTGATCTGAAGAATTCAGGCTTTACCCCGACGAAATCTTTAGATCAGACGGCGCCGTTTGGCAACCGGAAAATTGCGTCAATTTTCAGCCGGTAAACCCGGCTCTCCTTGCTGGGGCAGCAAGCGCCCGCGCCCCGCTTCACCTAATCGAGATGGCTATGCTAGGGTAGGCCGGAATACAACGCGGCGGGCACCATTCCCGGCGACGCCGGAAAAAGCCGTCTCCCTGCCGCCGTGGCCGCGGCCCAGGGCAATGCGCGCTGCGCATCCTTCCAACCGAAGCCAGGGAACTTTCCGCGGGCGCTTATGAACGCAGAATCGTCAGGCACAGTGTTGGTGGTGGACGACAACGCACAGAGCCGCGAACTTGCCGGGGATGTGCTGGAAAGCGTGGGGCTGCGGGTCTATCTGGCCGCCAATGGGGAGCAATGCCTGCAGATGGCCCGGGCCAACCACCCCGATGTGATTGTGCTGGACCGCATCATGCCGGGCATGAGCGGGGATGAAGTCGCGGAAAAATTGAAGAGCGACGAGCAACTGAAGGACATCAAAATTATTATGCTCTCCGCGATGGACAAGTCCGCGGACAGGGTGGCGGGACTGGATCTGGGTGCCGACGACTACCTGACCAAGCCCTACAACCGGAACGAGTTGCGGGCCCGGGTGGACGTCCATATCCGCACAAAAAAGGCCGAGGAGGCCCTGCAGCGGGCCTATGCCGAGGTGGAATTGAAGGTGGCGGAACGCACTGTGGAGTTGCAGACGGCCAACACCCAGCTGCAGCAGGAAATCACGGAGCGCGAGCGCGCCGAGCAGGCGCTCAAGGCAGCGCTGGGTGAGGTGGAGGAGTTGAAGGACCGCTTCCAGGCCGAGGCAGTGTACCTGACCGACGAGATCAGGCTGGAGCACAACTTCGAGGAAATTATATGCGAAAGCGGCGCCTTCAAATCCGTGCTGCGTTCCCTGGAACAGGTGGCGCCCACGGACGCCACCGTGCTCATTTTGGGGGAATCGGGCACCGGCAAGGAGTTGATCGCCCGCGCGGTGCACGACCTGAGCGGCCGCAGCGAACGGCCCCTGGTGAAAGTCAACTGCGCCGCGCTGCCCGAAAATCTGATTGAGTCCGAGTTGTTTGGCCACGAAAAAGGCGCCTTCACCGGCGCTCTGGCCAGGAAAATCGGGCGCTTCGAACTGGCCCACGGCGGCACGATATTCCTGGACGAGATCGGCGATTTGCCCTTGAGTTTGCAGACCAAGCTGCTGCGGGTTTTGCAGGAGGGTGAGTTCGAGCGGCTGGGCAATCCGCGCACCACCAAGGTGGACGTGCGGGTGATCGCCGCCACCAACCGTGACCTGGAGGGCGCGGTGAAAGTAGGGGAATTCCGGGAGGACCTCTACTACCGCCTCAACGTATTTCCCGTGCACTGTCCTCCGTTGCGTGTGCGCAAGGAGGATATTGCAGTGCTGGCCCAGCATTTCGTGCTCAAATACAGCGCGAAAGTGGGCAGGAAAATCGAGTCCATCCCCAAGAAAGCGATGGACGCCCTGCTGGCCTACGACTGGCCCGGCAATGTGCGGGAACTGGAAAATATCATAGAGCGCGCCATCATTCTCACCAACGGCCCCGCCCTGGAACTGGCCGGCGAACTGGGCGGCTTGACCTCCTCCGGGGAATACGCCGCCGCCCCGGCCACCCTGGAGCATGCGGAAGCCGGGTTCATCCGCACTGCGCTGGAGGGGTGCGGCTGGGTGATCGAAGGCCCGCACGGTGCCGCCGTGCGGCTGGGATTGCAGCCGAGCACCCTGCGCTCCCGCATGCGCAAGCTCGGCCTGCGTAAGCCGGAAGGACGGTAATCTGGCGGTGCATGGCAGCCATGAAAGACCGCCGGGAGGCCGTTCGTGATCGGCTTAGCCACGCCCTGCCCCACCACGTATCCAAGAAGTCAGCCGAATTTCACCGCCCTCGGCCACGGCATATGACAGTTCCCGCGATATTTCGTGGCGAATTCGCAGTCAAGCCTGGCCAGATATTCTACTAATTAACCTATGTAATTAAAATAATGGAGGAATTTTGCGCGCGCGGAGCCGGCGTGATTGGCACGAGCCTTGCGATATGAGCGAAAGGTGCGCTGGGAAAATGCGGGAAACGAGGGAATGAGGAATTCCGCGTCAAGAAAGCGCTCGCGAATTCTTCACCGTGCATTTTACGAATAGGGGAAATTGCAAAAGTTGGAGGGAGGGAAATATGAATGGGGCGATAACAAGAAAACTGATCCCGTTGTTTGCGATGTGTGGGCTGGCGGCAATACTGATCTTGCCGGGACTGACCAATGCGGTCGAGGTGGGGGAACTGGCTCC
>JAPUIH010000341.1 GCA_027297205.1 SAR324 cluster bacterium
CGGTTCCATGCACATCCGGCTCAGCAATATCAGCCCGTAATCGATCTTTTTTGACAGCTTCAGCATGCCGGCCTCGCTCCAGGGGCGCCCTGGCCACCCGTTTTGTAAAGCGTACAAATTTAGTGCTACTTCGCGGCAGCAAATAAGTCAATTTAAAACGTATATCAATGACTCTGGAAATCGTACTAAATTGGTGCTGATTCCAGCCTAAGCCCGCACCCTGGCTTTGTCAACCTTTTCAGTGGCCTATTGGGAAGAGATGGAGATGCGGGCTTGCCGGGCCAGCTCGTCGCAGCGCTCGTTTTCCGGATGGCCGGTATGGCCCCTGATCCACTCCCAGCGCACCCGCCGGGCCGATACCAGGGGGTCCAGCTCGCGCCACAGATCCTGGTTGAGCACGGGTTTGCCGTCCGCCTTGCGCCAGCCCTTGCGCTTCCAGCCGTGAATCCACTTGGTGATGCCGTTCTTGAGATACTGGCTGTCCGTCGTGATCTCCACTTCGGCTCCCGGCGGGGTATGGCGCAAAGCTTCAATGGCCCCGGTCATTTCCATGATGTTGTTGGTACTCTCCAGCGCGCCGCCGCTCAACTCCTCCCGCACGCCGTTCCGCTCCAGGATGGCCCCCCAGCCCCCGGCGCCGGGGTTGGGCGCGCAGGAGCCATCGCTCCAGATGCGGAATACGCCGCCCCCGGCTCTGGAAATGGCTCCGCCTTTTGCCGCAGAGCCCTCCGGGCTGCCCGGCGGGGTGGCCGCTTCGGCTGACGCAGCATTTGGCGGCTCTCCCTGCAGCGCCCGCTCCCAATCGGCAAGGGCACGCTCCATCTCCCCGGCCAGGCCCCGCGGCAGGACGCCACCGGCAGCCAGCTTGTCCGCCAGCGCCCGCAGATGCTGGGCCAACTGCAATTTCGGGGAAGATCTGCTCATGGGCTACGCGAAAGGGCTGTCAGCAAGGGAGCACAGCTCGCATGGTCAACGGGAAGGGCCACGGCGGCCGCCTGACCCTTATACGCCGCGCACCGCCCGATGGCCAGCACCACCGGGTCGCCGCAGCAGCTTGGCGGCGGAATGTATTCCTGACTTTCCGTCCAGTTGGAAGGGGCGGCCTGACCCTGTTTCTTTCAGGTATTCCATCTTTGTGCTCCGGATTACGGTCATTTCGGGGCCGGATTGACTTTCCCCGGCGGCCACCGTAGGAATGCTTTTGCAATCCGGAGGGGCTGGCTCCCGTAGTTTAACTGGACAAAACAAGGCATTCCTAATGCTTAGTTCTGGGTTCGAGTCCTGGCGGGAGCACTCCTTTTTTGCTTTCGAGCGCGTATCAATCGAGGTGGCGAATGCATAAGTTCAATCCGGGGGATGATTTTCCCAGCATCAGCGGCGAATCGCTTAATCACGGCACGATCAATCTGCCGCGGGACATGCCCACGGGCGAGTACAGCGTGGTGCTGGCCTACCGCGCCAACTGGTGAAGTCACTGCCATCGGCAGTTCGCCGATTTTCAGGCCAATATTGCGGAGTTGGAAGGCCTCAACCTGGCCATCTACGCCCTCTCGACGGATGCGAGGGAAGAGGCCCAGGCCATGGTGGACAAACACGGCATGAAGTTCCCGGTGCTCCATGGCATGGACGGTCCCAAGACCGCGGAGACCCTGGGTTCCTATTATGAGGAGAGGCGTAACATCATCCAGCCCACGGGCTTCATCGTTTCACCGGAGAAGAAGATCATGAGCGTCACCACCAGCAGCGGGGCGGTGGGGCGTCTATCCGCCCAAGACGTGATTCTGATGGTGGGGAACTACAAGAAGCAGGCAGCCGGATAGCACGAGCAGGTATTGCAGCGTGCGGGCCGGCACCCGGAGGAAAAGCAACCTGTGTACAATGACCCGGATACCCTATGAGATTTATTCCCAACAATGAGACCGTTCAGCGGCAGATGCTGCAGGAGCTTGGCCTGTCCAGCATCGACGAGTTGTTCAGATCCATTCCTCCCAAGGCGCGGCTGGGACGGCCACTGAACATTCCCCCGGGCATGGCGGAAGAAGAACAACTGGCGCTCTTCGAGGCGCTGGCCGCCAAGAACAGCGGAGCCGAATGCAGCGCATTTCTGGGCGGAGGGAGTTACTCCCACTTCATTCCCCTCGCCGCCGATGCCTTGGTGCAGCGTGGGGAGTTCCTGACCGCCTACACCCCCTATCAGCCGGAAGTGAGCCAGGGCACCCTGCAATCGATCTTCGAATTTCAGACCTTCATTACCCTGCTTTCGGGCATGGAGGTGGCTAACGCCTCGGTTTACGACGGCGCTAGCGCCACGGCGGAGGCCGTACTGATGGCGGACCGCCTGCAGCAGGGCCGAGGCCGCGTGCTGCTGGCGGCGTCCCTGCACCCCTATTACCGGCAAGTCATTGATACCTACACATCCAACCTGGGGCTTACCCTGGAAGACGTCCCGCCCGATGGCAAGTCGGGCCGGATCGATGGCGCGGCGCTAAAGGACATGCTGGGCGAGGACGTGGCCTGTGTGGTGGTGCAGCAGCCCAACTTCTTCGGCGTGGTGGAGGCGATCGAGGGGGTGGCCTCCGCGGCCAAGGGCGTGGGCGCGCTGCTGGTGACGGCGGTCACGGAGGCCCTAAGCATGGCCCTGCTGGAACCCCCCGGCGCCAGCGGGGCGGACATCGTTGCCGGTGAGGCCCAGAGCTTCGGCGTGCCCACCTATTTCGGCGGACCTTACCTGGGCTTCATGGCCAGCAAGGATGCCCACATGCGCCAGCTTCCCGGCAGGATCGCCGGACAGACCGTGGACGCGGAAGGACGGCGCGGCTTTGTGCTCACCCTCGCCACCCGCGAGCAGCACATCCGCAGGGAAAAGGCCACGAGCAACATTTGCACCAACCAGAATCTGGTGATGATGGGCGCCCTGATCTACCTGACTCTGATGGGGCGCGAGGGACTGAAGGAGGTGGCGGC
>JAPUIH010000342.1 GCA_027297205.1 SAR324 cluster bacterium
ATGGCGCATGGTCATGTTGGGGGGAACGTCCAAGGACACCCTGATGAAAGCGCTTCCGGCCGCCTGGTGACACTTGTTACAGGAGGCTATCGTCTGCTCGAGCGCGGCGCGGAAATTCTTGCGGTTAGTGTGTTCGATGGCGGCGCCCAAGCCTTTGAAGCTTCCCGCCAGGAACCCCTCCATCAGCTGGCCCTTCTGCGCGTCAATGGCCTTGGCCACGCCCACCAGCCGTTTCAGTTCCGCCAATTCATGCTGGGCCGTAGCCCAGTCCCCCGCATATCCCGCCCGGTGCATGACATGGAACCGTTCGCTGAAGTTGGGCATGAAGGAAGTGAATGTGGGCTTAATCGCCTCCAACACGTCCAGCCGTGCTTTTAGATTCGCCACTTCGGCGCGCAGGGCCTCCACCACCTTGGCCGGTGCGGCCCCGCCGGCGACCTGCCCCCCGGCGAGATTCGACATCAGCAAGGTCAGGAAGGCCAGCAAAATCAACGGGCGCGTAGCGTAGGTGAGCAATGGTTTCATCCTTCTCCTTCTCCGGGAAGGACCCGGTTTAAGTTAAATTCATACTGCCACACCAACAATCTTGCCTGACCAATTCTAGCTTTTGGACCAGGGGGCTGTCCTGACAATTGCCGGGGTCTTTCTTGACCAAAGTCAAGCGGGCGAAATCCCAGCTCGGGTATGTTCGGAGTATATCTCGGTTCCGGGCTCTGGGGGCGGCAGTCCCCAGGACACCGGGTCGGGCAGCGATAGCGATCATCCGCGGCAAGTTTTATGCGAACTCCGAAATACGAAAATCGATGACGAGAAAAACTACCGCTAAACCTCCAAACGCCTCCAGGGATGATACCCCGGATTGGTTGCTGAGAAAATATGACGTGTCGGCGCCACGCTATACCTCTTACCCCTCCATCCCCTTTTGGCGGCCCACCACATCGGAGGAAGTGACGGGCTGGCTGGGCGAGCCATCTGGAACGCGAGACAATTCGCTCTCCGTCTACGTTCACATTCCGTTTTGCGTGAGCCGCTGTTTTTACTGCGGCTGCAATGTGGTGGTTACCTCCAAGCGGGAGCAAGCCACCAGCTACATTGAGGCGTTGAAGACTGAAATGCGGCTCGTCCGGGAACGCACTCTCGTTCCCCAGGAATCGGGGCTGGTGCGGCAGTTTCAGTTGGGCGGGGGCACCCCCACTTTCATTACACCGGACGAAATGGCCGATCTGGTGAACACGGTGCGCGAGCTTTACCCTTTCGAGGCTGAGCCCGAAATGGGGATCGAGATTGACCCGCGGACGGTCAACCGGAACTATCTGACGCGCTTGCGGGAGCTCGGCTTCAATCGCATCAGTCTTGGCGTGCAGGATTTTGACGGCAAGGTGATGGGGGCCGTCAACCGCGCCCAGACCTTCGAGCTGGTTGCGGAACTGATGGCTCATGGGCGCAAGCTGGGGTTCCGCAGCATCAATTTCGATCTTATCTATGGGCTGCCGGAACAAAGGGAAGCCACCTTTGCCCGCACCCTGGAGCAGGTGCGGGAATTGGCACCGGACCGGCTGGCGATTTACAATTACGCACACCTGCCGCGAATCTTTCCGTATCAGCGACGCTTCGATCCGGAAACCCTGCCCGGGCCGGAGGAAAAGCTGGCGCTCATTCAAATGGCGCGGCGCCGACTGGACGAATTCGGATATCACTCCATCGGGATGGATCATTTCGCCCTGCCCGGGGACGATTTGGCCGTAGCCTTTCGCGAGGGATCCATGCGCCGTAATTTCATGGGCTACGCCACCCAGGCCGGCACGGATCAACTGGCCTTTGGGATGAGCGCCATCAGCGAATTCCACCGCAGCTTCTGGCAAAACGAGAAGAAGCTGATCCGCTACTACCGGGCGGTGGATGAAGGTCGCCTTCCCGTAGTGCGGGGAATTCGCCTGAACGAAGAGGACCTATTGCGCAAGCAGGTGATCGAGAATCTGTTCTGCCGGGGCGGCATTGAGTATGAGGAGTTGCGCCACCGGTTCGGCATTGAATTCAAAAGCTACATGGCCTGTGAACTAGAAGCGTTGGGCTCCATGGAAGCCGACGGGCTGGTGGAATTGAACGCCACGGGCCTCCAGGTGACGGCGCGCGGCCAGCTTTTCCTGCGCAACATTTCCATGGTGTTCGACCCCTACCTGCGCAAGGAGGAGGGTGGATCGCCACAGTTTTCCCGGGCCCTGTAAGGCCAATTCACAGATGCCGTGGTGCGGGCCTCTTCTTTGGCATGGGCCAAATCACCCCGCAGTCCGCACCCTGCCTGGCACTTCCGATATGGGGCCAGCCGAGGGTAGAGCCGCTGTAGAGGATTTTGTAGGAGGTTGTTGAATGTCCCAATTCTTATATTGGTTAAAGCCCTCCGGGGTGGACAGAGAAATCATAGACGAAGGGCATCAACTGTTGGTCGAACTGACCGGCAGGCTGATCGCCGCGCTGAGCCTAAATGTTCCGCGGGAAAACCTGAGCGATATTCTGCGGGAATTGATCGATGCCACGAAGAACCACTTCCAGAAAGAAGAGGAAATAATGGAAATGGCCAAGTACTCGGATTTCAAGGACCACAAGGAGCAACACGATACTATTCTGGGCGAATTCCTGCGGATTGGCGCCATTCTGCGCGCCGAGGAGGAACCGGTGACACAA
>JAPUIH010000343.1 GCA_027297205.1 SAR324 cluster bacterium
AGCGAAAGCTGGCCAAGTGAGCGATGGCAGGCTCGGCGAGTTTGAGAGGATGTACAAGAAGCTGGGCAATCCCATTGTGGAGCAATGCGTATCATTAATCAGATTGCTGTCAGGCGATGAAAAGATTGCCGAGCAATCTCCTGCGGATGAGGAAATCACTCCGGAAATGATCAGGTCCGCCTTACTCGATATCTTTGAAAACGAGATCGGGGACCTTCGCGAACTCCATCCCAAGTATGCTCGCAAAGAGAGGTTAGCACACGAGACAGGCATGGCCATAAATGCGTTGCCTGATGAAGGGGAGCTGCTGCTTCTCATGCGCTATGAATCGGCGTTGCAGAACAAACTGTTTAAGGCGATGCACGAGCTTCAGCGAATTCAAGCCTTCCGGTTGGGCGCAAGGGTTCCGCTGCCGATTGCCGTAGATGTCAATTCGGAGGAATCCGGAGGTATCGGGATTAACTAATAATCGGATAATTTCCAAACGAAGCCATTTTAGTTAGAAATATCAATATCTTATGCTGAAACAGTTGATGTAATACATTATCGGCATGCCCGATGATTGTCGTATTGTCGTGTTGAAGAACGGATTTTTATCGGGAAAGCCGTCACTCCGCTTCGACGCTCCGAGTTAAATCGAGCGGTGTGATCTGAATGGAAAAATAATGGCAACGCGCTGGCAACAGCGAGATAGCCCACCCTGGTGCAACCCAGGGATGGCATTCAACATACTGAAATATTTATTGAAATTTAATAGCAGGAGGGAGACTTGAACTCCCGACCTCGCGATTATGAATCGCGCGCTCTAACCAGCTGAGCTATCCTGCCGGATGCTTGTGGGCAACTTTTAAAGTTGGCCAATTGCATGTTATCTTGTCAACGCAAAAAGGGTGAAAATCGCGGCCGGGATGGTGGTGCGGGGCAAGAATTCCGGCGCCGCGTTAAACCAGGGTGTGCCGCCATGTATTTTACTCTGGCGGCAAGCGCAAGTAATTGCCCCATGCCGCGGCCTTCGGGCCGCCCGTGGTGGGAAAAAGCCGCGGCCCGCGCCCGGCGCCGTATTGCAAGGACGTGCGGTAATTACGGTACTGGCTCCTGGTGGTTGAGCCGCATCTATCTGTCAGCTGAATGGCGTGAATCATGAATAGAATGAGTCGATTGGCGATGGGGCGTTCGGCTTCGCGCGCACTGGCGGGGACTGCATCGGCGCTATGAAGATCGAAAAGCACCTTATCGTGCGCAACAAACTGCCATATGCAAGGGGCAAGCGCCCTCCGGTGGACTGTATTCTATGCGCCGTGGCCCGTAAGGACCCCAAAGTGGACAACCTGATGGTGTATCAGCAGGGAGAATATTTTGTGACGCTGAACCTGTTTCCCTACAATCCGGGGCATCTGATGGTCGTGCCGGAGAAGCATTACGAGGACCTGCGCGAATTCTCCGATGGTGAAGTGCTGACCATGGCGCGGCTGCAGGCGCTGAGCCTGGACGTTCTGGACCAGGTGTACCGCCCTGGTGGCTACAACGTGGGTTACAATCTTGGCAAGACCTCCGGTGCGAGTATTCCCCACATTCACCTGCAGATCGTGCCCCGCTACCAAAACGAGGTGGGCTTTTTCGATATTCTTTCCGATTCACGGGTAATCGTGGAGGCACCGGAAGTAACCGTGGAAAAATTGCGCTCGGCCTTCGCCGAGGCGGCCGGTGGCGCCGCCGCGGAGCAGGACTAGCGCGCCGCGCGCACTGCCCGGCCGGGGAGGAAAGATTCTGATTTCACTGGAGTGATTGGATTATTTTTGTCACAATTACAGCGGAATTAATCGATGACCAGAGGCCCGGGATCAATGACCATGTTGAAGGCTGCCGGGCACCATTGACCAAGGAGGCGTGATGGGAGTTGGCAAGATGACCGGCCCGAAAAAGGCCGCGATCCTGTTGCTGGCGCTGGGCGAGGAAGGCGCTGCGGATATCATCAAGAATCTCGAAGATAGCGAAATCCAACAGGTGGGTTACTACATGGCCCGCTTTACGGACGTGTCGCCGGAAGAGCTCGACGTGGTGCTGGAGGAGTACTACAACAAGAGCATCTCGGATTCCGGCGGTTTCATGATCAACGCCTCGGGGGATTTTGTTAAAAATACGCTTTCCAAGGCTTTGGGAGGCGAGCGCGCCAAGGAATTGGTGGACAATCTTTCCGCCAACGTTGAGGAAAGCGCGCTGGAGTCCCTGAAATGGCTTGAACCCAAGGCGATCGCCAACTTTATCACCCATGAGCATCCCCAGACCATCGCGCTGATTCTGGCCCATCTGGAAGACCCGGAGCAAACAGCTACGGTGCTGAAGGAATTGCCGGAAAACCTGCAGGCCGACGTGGTGTACCGGATGTCCATCCTGGAGAGTATTCAGCCAGGGGTGGTGAACGAGATCGACGAGGTGCTGTCCCGGGAAATGCAAGCCTCCGGCGCCATGGGCACCTCAAAGGTGGGGGGCATCGAGTCGGTGGCCGAAATGCTCAACTCCCTGGATAAGTCCACGGAAACCCGCATTCTGGCGACCATCGAGGAAAGCAATCCCGATCTGGCCGAACAGATTCGCGAATTGATGTTCACTTTTGAAGATATGGTGCTCATCGACAGCCGGGGCATGCAGAACATTATCAAGGAAGTGGCTCAGCCGGAATTGGTGCTGGCGCTGAAAACGGCTAGCGAGCCCATCAAGGAACTGATTTTCGCCTCCATGTCCCAGCGGGCCGCGGACATGCTGCGGGAAGACCTGGAAGTGATGGGACCGGTCAAGGTCTCCGATGTGGAAAAGTCCCAACAGAACATGGTCAAGATCGCCCGCCGCATGGAAGAGGAAGGCAAGATCGTCATCGGTGGCCGCGGCGGCGGAGACGTCGTCTAGGCTGCAATTACACTGTACAATCCCCCTGTACAATTTATCGCCATGGCACGCCCCTCGCGGGACGTGCCTGTCAGGCGCCCTTGCGTTGGGCGGCCGGCTCGTCGGTGTCGTGCACTTCCGCATCGGAGGAGGTGTAGAAGCCCGCGCTGTCCAGGCGCTCCCGAATCCAGTCCTCCACGCTCGAGTGCACCGTGCGCTGCAAGGCTCCCTGCTCCCGTCCGGCGAAGCGGGTGCGCTTCATGTTCGCGGCCGACATATCCGTACCGTAAAGATTGGCATTGAAAAGGTTGCTGCGGTGAAAGTTGGTGTTGGCCACTTGCGCTTTCACCAGTTCGGCATCCTGCAGGTTGGCACTGCGCAGGTTTGCGCCGCGCAGGCTGGCCATGGAAAGATCGGCGTTGCTGAGGTCGGCCCCCCACAGGTCCGCGCCGTCCAAGGCCGCCCCGTGCAGATTGGCATTGCGCAGGTTGGCGCCTTTCAGGTTGCAGCCCTTCAGGTTGGCGCCCGAGAGGTCCGCCGTTTCCAGCAGCGCTTGTTCAAGGTCTTCCGGGGCGCTGCCCAACGCGTTCAGTTCCCGGATCAGTCCCTGCTTGCGCAGCCGCCCTTCCTCCCCGCCCCAACTGCGCAGATAACGCAATTCCTGGTTGTACTCCAGGCAGCGCGCCCTTCTGCCGCCCAGATTCATCCAGGCCCAAAGCAGCAGGGCCAACAGCACCACGTTCAGCAGCACGCCCAGCAGGACAAAGTAGAGAACGACCAGGTATTGGCCTTCCAGCAGGCCACCCATCCAGCCCAGCCAGGTAATGGCGGTCAGCAGGCCGGTCAGGAGAAAGACCGGCCACCAGCTGGGCATGCGGCCACTTGGCGGCCTGTGTTTGTTGAATTCCAGCCTGAACATCCCATTGCGCTCCGGAATTTCGCTGTGCGCCTTGTTTGATTTCCGGTACCTTCCGGCCGTGCGGAACCCCCATGCGGTGCCTGTACACGGTCAGGAGAGATGAGACCGGCGCCTGCCACGAAAAACAAAAGGGGAACCGCGGTGGGTACGCCGCGGCTCCCCTTCTATCTAACCACTTGCCCGCCCCGGATTCAATCCACAAGGTTGGGCAAGACAACCTACTTCATCATCATCCCCTCCCCCTTCTTCATGAACATTATATGCTGCTTGGCCTGGGCAATTCCCCCCTCGCCGTTCTTCCAGGTGATGAAGCCGTTGCCGTCGGCGTCGGTGCCGCGCATGATTTGCTGCGTGGTTTCCAGGATGCGCTTCGTCCAGTTTTTGGCGCCTTTCATGTCTTTTTTCTTACCGGCTTTGGCGGCAAGCACGTTTTCGGATAGCAGGATTATACGGTTGCTCCAGCGGACAATATTCTTGGCCGAGGTGGACACGTGGGTGGCGTGAAGCTTCACATTGCCCGATGCATCGCCGGAGCCGGCGGCGAAATTGATATGCTTTGCCACGCCGCGCGCGGCTTTGATAACGCCATAACCCATCCCCGGTCCGGAAGACTCGGTGGTGGTGTCAATGGCGTGGCGCACGTGCCTGATATGGGTCTTCAACCAAGCCAGATCCCCCGGTTTTTTGGAGGCCAATTGGGCATGCTTGAGAGCAATTTTAGCTTCTTCTTCCATGGTGGGCCCCAGGCCCATTCCGTTTGGCGTGTTTTTCCAACCATCGGTTACATGCTTGATATGCGCGTGGGCTGCGCCGCCCCCCCCACCGCCTGCCGGGGCACAACCATTTAAAACAAACAATGCGGTAGCGCAGAAAGCCAGAAATAGGATATGTCCCTTGTTCATATTGGCTCCTTTTAAAATTGTGAGTCTGGAGGCCAGCATTTATTCCCTGGCACAAGGCCAACGTATTTACCGCGGATTATGCCGGAGCGAAAGTAAACACGATTACAGGAATTTGCGATGTTGCCATGTTGCGGTCTACTGTGCAAAGAAAAATAATGCAAGTACGGATTGATAATCGGAAATCCGCCGTATATCAAGCTGAAATCTCAGAGGAGGTCCAAAAATGAATACAATGCTACGCATGACGCTCCCCGTGATCTTACTCGCCTTGGCGGGTTTGATTCTTGCGGGCTGCCCCACACAGGCCGAATTGAGCGCGGAGGGCAAGAAAGTGGAGTTCATCGAAAATCCGGAGGTCATCAAGGACAAGCTGGAAGATGCGGAGAAATGTAAGCTCGTGGCGACGTTGAGGATCACCGGCCAGGGTTCGACCAGTTCGGTAACAAAGAAAAGCCGCATGGAAGATGAGCAGAAGGACCGGCTCGTGCGGGCCCGCAACTCCGCCGCCCGCAACGGCGCCAATGTGCTTATCGCCGATGGTGAATTGCAGGGCCGCTCGCAGTCCTTCAAGGCCTATCAGTGTAAGTAAGAATCTGACGCCAGCCTGCTGCGCCGAATCGGCGGGCGCGCCGGCCCTGGCTCAGGCAATGCGCAGGTTGCCCAGGTGGCTTCTGGCCCAGTCGGGGTAGGTATCCGTCTCGATCATTTTGCGCCGCACCGCATCGCGCAGCAGGCCCAGTTCCTCTTCCGTGGGGGCCGGCGCGGCCTGCACGCTCGATACGTCCCCCAGATCGAAGCCGGTATTTTCCACCACCTCCGCCACGGTGGCGGGCGGGTTGTAGGATTCCAGCTTGAGCAGGCCCTCCTGCAAGTCCATATGCATTGTGGCCAGGGGCGTGATCACCTTGCAGGGATTGCCGTAGCGCAGGGTGTCGGGCGGGGAGGTGCCGGCGGCGGAAATGAAGTCCACTTTTTCCACAAAGGCGCGCCGGGAGTGCTCCGTGCGGAATATGATGGAGCGCCTGGCTGCGTAATACAGCATGCCGCCGCCGTAGCCGCCGGGAAAGCGCACCTTGGGGTGGTCCTGATCCTCTCCCACCATATGCAGATTGTAGTTGCCCTGGCGGTCAATCTGGACACCGCTCACGAAGAACAGCCCCAACTCGCCCCGGTGGGCCAGGAAATGAAACTGGCGGGAGGTCTTGAAGGGCATGAAGGCCGGACTGCCCAGGATCATGATCTCCACGTTGGGGGCGTGCAGCTCCCTGGCCAGCAGCAGCCCCGCCGCCGGAATCATGGATAGCGCGCCTGAGGCGGCGATCTCCCCGTTGCGCACCTCCCGGGAGATCAGCACCGCCATCAGTTCCTCGTTGCTGTAATCCCGTTCCATCAGGCGCTGTCCCGTTCATCGCCGCCGGCCCCCTCTCCACGCCACTCCGCCGGGACGAATCGCGCCACGTAGTCCTCGTGGGAGGTCACCGAGTAAGTGGTCTCTTCCAGGTAGGCCGCGAAGCTCTCATCGCTCGCCGCCTGCCGGGCGTAGGTTTTCATGGCCGCATCGTCCACTGGGTAGTAGTCCGGACAGCCCGCCGGATGCGCGCCAAAGGGTGCGTGCACCACCGTGTCCACCAGGATCGATGGCAGGAAGCTGCCTTTGGCCTCCGCTGCGGCAAGCTCATCCACCACCTCCTCCACGGTGACGATCACGTGCCGCGAGGCCTCGGCCAGCAGGGTGTCGTCATTGGTCCAGCCTGCGGAGACGTTGCCCCGCCGGTCTGCCTTTTGGGCATGGAAGATGGCGAAGTCGGGACGGTAGGCCTTGGCCACCACCGTCTTCACCTCCGGATTAAAGGGGTCCGGGCAGATTTTCATGTCGTCCCGCCGTTTCAGCAGGTCGGTGCCCACCAGTCCCAGCACGGGAACGTACGGAGCGCCTACGGATCCAGCCTGGATCATCGCGTAGAGAATGCCTCACGTATTGTCCAGGGCGCGGATGCGCCCTTGGGTGACGTGGCGCGCGAAGTTCGGCCCCGTGCGCGCATAAGGTCCCAGGCTCACACTGCAGGTGTCCACACTCTCGGTGGCTTCGGCGCCCACCAGGTAGTCCACGTTGATCTGGCCCCCCACCACCCCAATCAGCCGCAGCCCCGTGCGGCCCTGCTTGACCAGATTGCGCAGCATGGCCATGGGCGCCCAGTCCAGGCGGGCGCTCATCACGATCTGGCTACCGTCGGCCACCAATGCCGCGGCTTCCTCCAGGGTCTTCAGCTTGTCTTTCATGCCGGGTGCTTCCGAGAGAGATGACGGGCCGCCGCGCGGCGCCACAATTTTTCGGCAGGCGGATGATGCGAAGGCGGAAATATTCCCCATTTATAGCGAATTACCGGCCCGCGCGCCAGCAGGGTTCGTACGCATTCGCGGGGGCGCTCGCGCCCCTGCAATCGGGCGGGCAGAGACGCCCGCCCCACCAACAAGTACTAATGCCTCATCGGGTGCCACGGACAAATTCGTTTGTCCGTGTTTTAGGGCGAGCGCACGCCTTCCGGCGGGGACAGTGTTTCCGTGACACCCATAACATTGCAGGCGTTGCAGAATGGGCCAGAAAGGCGTCCTTTTGGGCAAAAAAGGGGGTATTTAGCCCCTAAAAATAGCGAGTCTAATTTTTAAGTATTTGAAATAACGAATGAAAATGGCTTTGTTTC
>JAPUIH010000344.1 GCA_027297205.1 SAR324 cluster bacterium
AAGTGACAAGGAAGGCTAAAGGACGCCAGGCCTTCGCTGCTCCTGGAAGAGAAGCGGCCAGGGATGAGTTGATCAGCGGCTTGCCGTGGCATTACTGCTGCGTGAAATCTGTCCGTGATCACCGGAAGCATGACGCCACAAAGTTGTGCGCCTGCACCTGGTTGGCGGAGGAATGCAATTGAAGAGGGTGGGGGGAAAGGGTGCTCCACCCTGGGAGGGGTGGAGCATTCTGCTATATCTTGGCTTGCAGAATAAAGGCGATCACCAGCCCATAAATCACCAGGGACTCGATCAACGCCAAGCCGATAATCATCGGTGTAAAGATTTTGTCGGAGGCATTTGGATTGCGGGCAATGCCTTCCAGCGCGGCGGAAGTGGCAAGCCCTTGCCCAATACCTCCACCCATGGCGGCAATACCGATAGCCAATCCTGCCCCGAGAGCGAGCCCAAAGGTGGCCAATCCATCTTCCGCGGCAAACAACGGAGAGGCCAGCACCAGCAGGAACATCGCAAGCAAGAATAATGATTTCTTTTTCATATTATTTGCCTGATCTACGAATAAACGGTTTTTCGGTTAATGTGCATGTTCCAGCGCGTCTTGAAAATAAACGCAGGACAGAAGCACGAAGACGAATGTTTGCAGAACGGAGACGAAGATCCCCAGTCCCATGAACGGGATGGGCAATCCAAGTGCAAGGAGTGCGGTGAACACCAACACCACCTTATGGTCACCGGTCATGTTGCCGAACAGCCGCATGGACAGTGAAAGCGGCCGCACCAAATGACTGATAATTTCAATCGGAAACATCAGGGGAGCCAGCCACCAGACAGGTCCCATGAACTTCTTGATGTAAGCAGGCCCGTGAGATTTGATTCCAATAAAATGGGCCGTAAAAAAAGTCATCAGCGCGAGAACGACGGTAACATTATACTGATCGGTGGGAGAGCCAAACCCCGGAACTAACCCGATCAAATTATTTCCGAGGATGAAGAAGGAATATGTTCCCAACAGAAAAAACAGGTTGCGGGCGCCGTGGCTGATAATCCCATCAAAGAAGGAAAGCATCCCGCCAAGAATGAATTCCATCATGTATGCCAGGGAGACTTTTCCACTGGGTTCAATGGAATCCCCGCGTCTGAACTTGCGTCCGCCAAAATAAGCGAACACGATCAAAAACACCGAGACAATCAGGGCATCAACGCCAGCTACGGGGTCGATGCCATATTTCGCCAGCAATTCCTGCAGCGGACGAAACAGCACCCCTCCCCACGTGATCCCTTGTTCCATCTACACACCTGGAACGATAAGAGGTTGCCAATAGTGGGCCGCCTAAAAGGCGAGTTTGGCGATAGCCAGGGCGAATACCGAAATCACCAGCACCGAGACGCCCACCACAATTCCCATGGCGTCAATTCCGAACTGCACAACTGCGAAATACAACACCAGGGCGGTGAGACCGAACTTGAACAGCAGCGAAAACCCGATACGTGACCTCGGATGATCGCCCCGCAGGGCCTTGGAAATGACCCGCCTGGTCCATAGGTAATTCACGCCCACAATCGCAGAGCCTAACAACACGCCCAGGGAGAAGTCAATTCCCCGCCAAAAGTACCCGCCCCCGATCAACAGCAGGGAACTGGCCAATAACAGCCAGGAGAAGAGCCGCAGTGCATCCATGGGGGTGTGGGAGGCCTTGCTTTTCAACGGCCAGATGCTCCGTTCTCGGCGGGCGGCTCGTCGTTTGAATTCCGACTGACATCCTTTAGCAATTGATAAAGCCGGCGAAAGCCCGCGGCTGCGCCGAAGCCCAGGAACAACAAAAGCATCCATGGCTCGGTGCCCAGGTAGCCGTCCAGGTAGTTCCCGACAAACAATCCGATCAGCACCGCTAAACCTAGTTCCAGCCCTACAGTGCTTAAGCGGAGGTACTTGTTGAATCGCTGGGGTGCTTTCGCCACGCCGGTCTTTCCTGCTCGTTGTTAACGCCTCCGAGCCGCGCAGCAGGCACTCGGGTTTGGAGGTGGTCCTAAAGATTCGTCAGCACCTTGCGTGCAGCATCCTGGGTTTTGGCCACATCGTCATCACTATGCGCCGAGGACATGAACAGTGCCTCGAACGGCGAAGGTGCAAGGTAAATTCCTGCATCCAGCATGCCTCTAAAGAAGCGGACAAATACATCACTGTCCGTGGCCAGTGCTTCCTGGTAATTCCGTACAGGCTTGTCGGAAAAAAACATACCCATCATTCCCCCAAATACCGTGACTTGCATGGGGATGCCGGCCTCCTTCGCCGAAGATTGCAGGCCTTCCATCAAATTACGGGAGCGCTCGGCCAGCACCGCATAAAAATCGGGCTCTTGCAGCCGCCCCAATGTGGCAATTCCAGCAGCCATGGCCACCGGATTGCCGGAGAGGGTACCGGCCTGGTAGACGGGACCCAGGGGCGCGACCTGCTCCATAATATCCGATCTTCCTCCATAAGCCCCTACGGGGAAGCCAGCGCCGATAATTTTTCCGAAAATGGAAAGGTCCGGAGTAATTTCAAACAGAGATTGCGCGCCCCCCAGGGCAACCCGGAAACCTGTCATTACCTCATCGAAGATCAACACGATTCCTTCCCGGTCACACAGACTGCGCAGTCCCTGCAGAAAAGCCAACTCAGGAGCAACCACACCCATGTTGCCTGGAATGGCTTCCAGCAAAACGGCTGCGACCTCTCCGGAATGCTCCTCGATTTGGTCGATCACACTTTGCAGGTTGTTGAACTCTGCCAACAGCGTAGTTTTCACAAAGGAGGCCGGCACTCCAGCGGAATCGGGCACACCCAGCGTGGTTGCGCCCGAGCCTGCCTTTACCAGCAGAGCGTCCACGCTGCCATGATAACACCCTTCGAACTTCACGATCTTGTCGCGCCCGGTAAATCCCCTGGCCACTCGCAACGCCCCCTGGCTGGCCTCGTTGCCGGAATTGACAAAGCGCAGCAGATCCACCGAAGGCACCGCCGCCTTAACCATTTCGGCAAGCTGCACTTCCCTTTCCGTGGGTGCGCCGAAGGATGTGCCCTGTGCGATCGCTTCGGTCACCGCTCCTGCAACCTCCGGGTGCGCATGCCCCAAAATCATGGGGCCCCACGAGCCCACATAGTCGATGTATTCGTTGCCGTCGGCATCGTGGATTTTTGAACCGGAGGCCCGCTGGATAAACAGCGGGTTCATACCCACGGACTTGAACGCCCGCACGGGACTGTTCACACCACCTGGTATGGAAAGCCGGGAGCGTTCGAACAATTCTACTGATTTGGTCCTGCTCATATAGCCTGCCCGAATTCAGTGCTGTCAAATGGCGGGAACCTTATTCAGCGGCGGGCTCAAAATGAGTACACAAAGCGCCCAATCCCTTGTAAGAACAAACCCTTCGTCTCTCCGTTGGGCCGAGTGAAATCGTTAACGCTGAATGCCCCCTGGGTACTAATTATATTTATCTCAATTTGCAGTTTAATGGCCTTATGAAGGTAGAAGGTCAACAGATTGTCGAATTCCACGCCAACATTGGTTTGCTTGTCTCCGTTGTCATCCAGGACGGCCCTGTTCAGTTCCAACTTATAAATACCGAGGGAGTAGTCCATCTCTTTTCCCTGTGGATCGGAGAAGTCATAGAAGAACCCGATCATTTTAATATTGTTGACCGAATGCCCCAGCCCGGCGCCTGATTCCACATTGTTGTCGCTGCCGTTGAAGTAAAGCCGTGTGCCCCGGTAGGAGCCGGGCGTGATTTCATAATATCCCCGCAGACCTTTTGCCAACCCCGCTTTGTCACCTTTGGCAAGTCCGTCGTCTCCGTCCGCATTGAGTATGCGCAGACCCAGTTTCCATTTGGCGGAACGGAAGCCCACTTCGGTTTCCCATGCAGTACCCGAAACCGACTGCCTGAACGATCCCCTTGGTGCGCCGCCGAGATCAATCAAGTCGTTCGGCAGGGTACCAGTCGGGCGATAGCGATGCAGATCGCGATCACCCTGACTGGAGGTGAGATCCAGGTTCCAGAAGAATATTCCGGACTCCCAAATAAAACGAATTCCAAAATATTCGCTGTCCACGTCATAATAAATGGGAAAGCCTAAATTATCCGTTTCCTGCGAAAGGTCGACATTCGTTACGTCATCCGGCGCATCGCTGTTAAAAAAACCGGGGCCCCTGTTTTTTCCCAGGGGCACGTTGGTTTCATCATAGACGATCCTGAAAATCTCGAATTTAAAGGTGTCGTTGTTGTATCCCTGATTTTTGTCGTCCCAGGCCGTGTATTCCAACGCCCAATGAAAAATCCAATCCGTGGAATTCGGCCCGGTCTTAATCCCCCCGAAAGGCATACACCAAGTTCCCACCCGGCAATCGTAAGTGATGCCGGGCGCAATGCCGTTGAATACTTTTCCCCTTCTGTCCCCGATTGATATTTCCTGTTTGCCCAGGATCAATCCGGATCGAGGATTGAATTTGTACAGCAGGTAGGCTTCGCGCGCGTTGAGGGCGAGTGGCTGGGCTTCCGAAATGCGCCCGTCCACCTCTCGTCTTTCCCTGGAATTGTCACCTTGGAAGGCTCGCACGGAGGGCTCGAGCACCAGGTGAAACTCCACGTCCCGATGAAATACCGTGTGCAGACCGAGCCGGAAGTCCTGGGCGAATCCGGTAATCTCTTGCCCGGGGGTAAGCTCCTTGCTGGACTCCCGCAAAACCTGTGCGGCATATTCGAAACTGAGCGTCATCCCCCTGAGGACGATCAGCTTTTCCTCTTCTTCCGTATAGTCACCGCGTTCCAGCGGTTTGAAGTTGATAATTTGCCCGAATACAGAAGACCCCCATCCCAACATGAAGAACAGAATCAAGGCGGGAACCGTGCCCCGATGTAATAAATTCACTGCCAACCTTTCGCTGAGTAAATAATTGGCGGCTCCGCCAATACCTGGCAGGCGCCGGTCAAGAACCCTATCAGATAATCAAATATCGTCATAATCTTCATCGCCTGGATGCAGGACGCGCTGTGTACCATCGGCACACACCTGAATCTTGGGTAGAATCGTCGGCACGGAGGCCAGCCGCAAGGCAGATACCGCCTCCCGCGCTCTCGGATAAGAGGACAGCAACTCAAGATTTCTAATGGTCGGCGTCATCAATTGCAGCTTACCCTGCTCGTGCAGGGCAATCGCTTTCCGGGGCGAAGCCCATACATGATCGAATACTTCCCGCCCGTCCGTCCACGCTTCCGTGTCCGGCGCAACTTCCGCCAGGAAGAACCGCGTGTCAAACCGCCGCGGCCTGATTTCCGGAGTGATCCAATGGGCAAAGTACACCAGATCCTCGGTTGCCAGACATAGCTTCTGCTCCCGCATCCAGGAAGAAAATTTCTGGCTGCCCCGGAAAAATGATTCCCGCACCGCAAGCATTGTTTCCGGAGATCGGGAATCCGCGCACCAGGGCGTCCCGTTCTCCGTTCGTGCGAGCAGAATCCCCACCTCCTCAAAAGTTTCCCGAATCGCGGAGACAAAGAGGCCTAGCGCATTTTCCGCGGAGGGGGCATCACAGATGACGGCCTGCGCGGCCTGCGCGGACAGCCTGGGAGACAATTCCTGGGACTGCCGTTGAAAATCAATCTCTTCGAGGGCACCCCCAGGGAATACGTGGGCGCCCGCGGCGAAGTTCGCACCGGCATGGCGCCGCACCAGCAATACTTCCGGTGCGCCGCCCTGACTTTGGCTGTCGCGCATCAATACAACGGTGGAGGCATCCCGGGGAACTACGGGCATCTGCTCTGCCCCACGAACGAAAACTTCACCCTTTTCTCCCCATGGTTTCTTGCAAAACGCCATGTACCGAAGCGGTGCCACGGGCCGGGCCCAAGCATGATCGGCTGTCCTTGCGATATGCCCCCACATTCCACACCAAAGGGCACATCCGGCCGGGCGGCCTCATGACCGCCACCAATTGGATTTGTCCGAACCGCCGGACGCCTGATCTCCAAAGCCGAGGATGCTCCTCCATTGCCGGCCTTGATTGCCCGGTAGGGAAGCCAACGGTCTGTATCAGCGGCGGCAGGAAGACTGCCGTCCCTGCAACCCATATTCGATTAGTCACACGGATGGATAGTTCAGGTGTTGGACTGTAAGGATTTGTTGATCTTCACGCGATAGTGATCGAGTTCTTTCATGATGGCATCGAAACTCCTGTCCACCGCAACCCTTAGTTCCGGGGCTGACTTCTTAGAATGCAAGGAATCCTTGAAGGCTTTCAGTCGCACCATGCACTCGTAAGTTTTTCGCTTTGCATGATGTCCCAGCCGAATTTCTAGATGTGCGGTATCCGGATGATATCTTTTTAGCCGTGTCTCGATCTTATCGATTTTGTGCCGAATGGCCTTTTCCAGTGAAGGGGTGAGATCGATATCATTCTTGATCAGTTCGTGATTCATAGGCAGTTTGCTCAATCTGGCAAAGGTCATCAGATATGATCTTGTTTCAGCACTAAAATTCAGTTTAGCGGAAAATTCTATAGTTGGGCCAACCAACTTTACAATTAAATTCCAGCAGGTGCCCTCGGAAAACCCCTAGGC
Source organism: SAR324 cluster bacterium (assembly GCA_027297205.1). Classification (GTDB taxonomy): domain Bacteria; phylum SAR324; class SAR324; order SAR324; family JACQKK01; genus JAPUIH01. The sequence goes on from JAPUIH010000344.1 coordinate 6,601, forward strand.
CGCAGGGATTGCCTGGGTCTGCTCCAACTCCTGCAGCATCATATCCCCCATTTCCTCGCAGCCTACCGGCTTTTTGCCTGGAACCATTATATCCGGAGTGCGGTACTTGCTCAGCAGCGAATTGACCGTGCTGTGTATTGCCTCGTCAATTTGCGGCATGCCGAAGGTATAACGGAACATCATACCCACGGACAGAATGGAAGCCAGGGGATTGGCCTTGTCCTGTCCGGCTATGTCGGGTGCGGAACCATGGATCGGCTCGTACAGCGCGAATTCACTGCCAATGCTTGCCGAGGGCAACATGCCAATCGAGCCTGTCAGCATGGAAGCCTCGTCACTGAGGATATCGCCAAACAAGTTCCCGGTTACAATCGTGTCAAATTGTCTCGGATCGCGGATCAACTCCATGGCCGCCGCATCCACGTAGAGATGATCCAACTCCACTCCCGGATACTCAGACGCCAACCGCTCCGCGATGGAGCGCCACATTTTGGAGACATCAAGCACATTGGACTTGTCCACCGAGGTCAGCTTATTGCGGCGTTTTCCGGCCATGTCAAATCCCACACGGATAATGCGCTCGACCTCATCCTCCATATACACCATTGTATTGCGGCTGCCTTTGCGCCCCTGCACCTCAATACTGCCCCGCGGTTCGCCAAAGTAGATGCCTCCGGTAAGCTCCCGGATCACCATCAGGTCCGTACCTTCCACCACCTCCTGCTTCAGGGTGGAGGCCTCCACCAGCTCGCTGAACACAGTGGCCGGCCTCAGGTTCGCGAACAGGTCCAGCTCCTTGCGAAGGTTCAGCAATCCTTTTTCCGGGGTCTCGGAGCCGTCCAGCTTCGCCCATTTCGGTCCGCCCACGGCGCCGAAGAGTATGGCATCGGCCTGTTTGGCCTTGTTGAGGGATTCGGACGGTAGAAAGGAGCCCGTCTCGTCATAAGCGGCGCCACCGATCAGGGTGTCCTCCAAATCCAGTACCAGACCCGCCTGCGGAGCGACGGCATTAAGAACCTTTAGGCCTTGCCGCGTTACTTCAGGACCAATTCCATCACCGTGCATCACCAATACTTTTTTATTCATATTTGACTGTTCACCTACGATGCTATGGCATGACAGGCGTCCGTGCCCTGGAGCGCAAACTATTTTCCACTGTCCCCCAGGGCGGGGCCAGCTTCACCAAAGCGGTGGAGGCTGTTTCCACTTTCCCGAATTCCTAGCCCGGATACCCCATGGCGGTCAGAAAAGCCGCCTTGGACGGAAACCGCATAAATGGGTTGCTGGCCTTTTCCTGTTCTATGCTCGATTGCGTAGCATGAGGGGCGTAGTTATGGCCCGGAAATACGATGGTCTGCTCGTCCAGTTTCATCAACTTTTGGGTGAGGCTGATATACATGTCTTCCGGGTTGCTGCCCGGAAGATCCGTCCTGCCACAGGACCCTATGAACAGCGTGTCTCCCGATACGAGCCTGTCGGCGATCTTAAAGCACTGGGAGCCCGGTGTATGACCGGGAGTGTGAATAAATTCAATAGCCACGTCACCCAGGGTCAGGCTGCTGTGTTCATCCGTCTTGACGATTTCCGATTCCGGCACCGCGAATCGGTCCGCCTCCGCCTTGTGGACGTAAACCTTTGCCTTGCATAGCTCCAACAGCTCGGCCACACCTTCAATATATTCGCCGCGCATATCCCCACCCACATGGTCCGCGTGGGTATGGGTCACCAGAATACTGGTGATTTTCATTTCATCCTGTTCCGCGAGTTTGACTAGATCCTCGACCTGCCATGCGGGGTCGACGATGGCTGCTTCGCGGGTTGCATTGGACCCGATCAGGTACACGAAATTGGCCATGGGGCCTGCCTGAATCTGCCGAAAGTACAAATCTTCCATCATTGCCATCTATACATAGGTGCGTTTTGAGGACTATACCGGGGTCCGCCCAAAAACGGAAAACATTGCATCGATAATCTCTGCAGCTGCCCGCTCACATTCAGAAGCCGTGGACTAGGCGGCGAAGGGCGTGCCTTCCTCTCCCAGATCCCAGAAAATCCCCGTCATCACCTCCAGGCCCTGCCGCACCAAGGACAACAGCAGATGCTCGTCGGGAGCGTGCTGGGAGCAAGAGGCATAGGAGTGCGGCAGCCATAGGGTTGGAAGCCCGAGAATTTCAGAAAAAATATCGTTGGGAAGTGAACCGCCCAGATTGGGCAGAATCGACGGTATCACGTCCGTGGTGCGGATGATGGAATCCACCACCCAGCCAACCCAGGGATTTGAAGGGTCCAGCCTGGAGGCTCGCATAAAGCCCTTCTTTGCCGGGACGATCTGCACCTGCATAAATCCGCGAGCGTCCAGGTGACGGCGCAGAGCGGGCAGAAAATCGTTATAGTCCACATCCACCGTAAATCGAATCTGGCAGTGCGCACTGGCACGAGGTGGAATAGCGTTCACAGGATTCTCCGGATTCCCGGATTTGAAGGCCAGCACTTCGAAACTGCACCAGCCATACACTTTTTCCGCGGAGCTAAATCCCGGCTCTCCCCAATCCTGGTCGATCTCCGGTGAATTCTCTCCACCGTCCATCACACAATCCTTGAGCGCCTCACGCACGGCCTCGGGCAGCTTTTCCGGCCGCCACTCAGGCACGAGCAGCTTGCCCTGGGCGGTGGTGATCGTGGACAACGCATGGGCGAGAATGATGGCGGGATTGGCCAGCAACCCACCCCAGTTTCCAGAGTGGTGGCCTCCATCCCGCAGTTTCAGAGACAGATCGAAGTTCATCGCGCCTCGCGAGCCCAGGAAAACCGTGGGGCGCTGGGGCGCCAGCCGTGGACCGTCGGATGCAATAAAGACATCGGCTGCAAACATTTCCCTGTTCTGTTCGCAGAGCTCCCGCAGACCCGGAGACCCCACCTCCTCTCCTGTCTCGATGAGAACCTTGGAGTTAAATCCAAATTTTCCCTTCTCCCGCAGCACCTGTGCCAGGGCAGCCATATTCACTGTGTGTTGCCCTTTGTTATCTGCCGTGCCCCTGCCATAGAGCCTGTCACCCTCCTGTTTGATTTCCCAGGGCGAAAGCCCGGAGCGCCATTGGTCGTCCAATCCTCGAATCACGTCGCCATGACCGTAGCTGAACATGGTGAGCAGTTTCGGGTTTTCTATCCGTTCCGCCAGCAGAAACGGCCCCCGGCCCTCAATAGGATTTTCTAGAATCGTACATGCAAAGCCCATTGCCTTCAGGGCAGGTTCCATCTCCATGGTGAGGTAAGCGCGAAGAATGTCCAGATTTCCTTCAATCTGACTTTCTGTGGGTATGGCCACCCGCCGTCCGATATCCTCCAAAAATCCGCCGCCGTCAAAGTAGGCGCGAATTCCCTCGATTGCTTTCTTTCTGCTCATTGTGCCGTTCCCAGTGGTTTCTCCCAACGATGCAGGTGGTAGGAAATTATCCCGCGAAGCCCTCGCCCACCTATGCATATCCGAAAGTAATTTCGCTATGAAGAGGCAGATCGCTCCGGCTCAAGAGAGCCGCAATTTCCCGCGAAGGGTGCTCCGCCGGCTTCAGTTTGTTTTGTTCATAGAGATCGACAAACCGTTGCACGCTCGGCAGGGTCCCTGTAGAATTGCCGCGCATATTCTCCTGCATTGCCGTGGCCACCGTTCCGGGGCTGTAACTGACGATCGCCGTATTCCCGGCGCGCCCGGCATAACCCTCGAAATTTTCCACGTCCTCGGCGGCCACGAGTCCGGCAATCCTCAAGGCCGACTTTGAAGCGCAGTAGGTGGTCAGGCCCGCACGGGGCACAGTGGCAAGTCCCGAGGACACGTTGACGATTACGAGCGAGCACTGCTGGCTGTGCTTCAGGAAAAATCCCATCAGCCAGATAGGGATGATCGTATTCAAATTGAAGACACGCGCCATTTCACCTGGGGACAGAGTATCCTGGGGCCCCAGCGTGCCCAGGGCCGCCGCATTGTTGACCATGCCGATTCGCCCATAGCCAGCCAGATTCACCTCCCGCAGAAATCCACCATCAAAATAGGTCTGCACCGCCTCCAAATCGGCAAGATCCAGGGAGACGCCGGTATAGGCCTCGTGCTGAACATCCGCTTCCCGGCGCGCTATGCCAAACACTTCCCATCCTTGCTCCAGCAGCGTGGGTACCAGGGCCGCGCCTATTCCCGAACTGGTTCCGGTGACAACACAGATTTTTTTCATTTACAGCAATTCCTACAATGGTTTTGTCTGCCCCCCCTTACCGCTCTTTTCGGCATCTCCCAACCATGCTGCCAGCACGGCGGCGCACTCAGGTAACCGGCATTTCCACATGGTTCTGATAGGCCTCCCTGGCTCGCAAGCGGTTGTGCCAAGCCTCCAGATTGGGAAACGATGGCCGTTCGATATCAAAGGCATACCAGCGATAAGCCGCCGCGCCCACGGGAATATCGCCCATGGTAAACGAGTCGCCAGCGACGAATTGTCTCGAGGCCAACTGACTGTCCAGGATCGGCCAAATATTTAACAGGCTCTGCCGGGCATTTTCCACGGCAGCCATATCCCGCTCTCCAGGTGGCGTGCGCACCAGCTGCCGCAAAATGAGGGAAAGATGCGGATTCAAAGTGGTCTGCATCCAATCCATCCATTTTTCCGCCTCCCAGCGCCGGGCTGGATCGCTAGGATACAGGGAACCCTTCCCGTATTTCTCGGAAAGGTAACGCACAGTGACATTGGACTCCCATAGGATCATCTCTCCATCCCTGATCGTGGGGACGGTAACGTTTGGATTGAGTTCCGCATACTCTGGAGCGTTATTTAAACCATAGTCCCCACCCACGTCGATGCGCTCATGGGGCACTCCCAGCTCGTTGATACACCACATTACCTTGATAACATTAATTGAATTTCTTCTTCCCCAGACGGTGACGGGCGGATTTTCGCTCATAAAACACTCAATTCTTTCGGACATTTAGTCAAAAACGGGCCAAGCCCCACGGCGGGCGTAGCGGAATCGCGTGAGTCTAGCGGGGCCTCCCCCCGATTTCAAGCGATACGGCGGGACCCACCCATCTTAGCCGCGCTCCCGGTGTTGCCAGCGCCATCTCAAGAAAGCGGTCAATTTGCCGCCTGGATATCCAACCATGCATTGCGTGGGAGTCAAAGCACTCGGTTGACCACGCCCGGCAACTGCAGTGTTGTGAGGAATTATGGAGTTGGGCAACAATTCTCGATGCACCGCGTTATAATTAATAATGATCCTTGGGGAGAAGAGGATTTTATAACGAAAAATTCAATTCCAAGATCAGGACTGACCAGCATGCTTCATCAGCAACATCCCCTGTCTGAGTGGAAAAATCACTACCAGGATTTGGTGACCTCCCTGGATCTGCAATCTCCTGAAAACAAAGGCAGAAAGCACCCCAGGCTGACAATGGATTCCGGTGCCGAGATATCCCTGCGCACCGGCCGTGAAATTTCCCATGTGCGCGATATTTCCCCAGGTGGTATGGCCTTCTACAGCAAGATTCCCTTCAGGGTGGGCAGTGAAATGGTGATTACCCTGGAAAATGCGTTCAACGTACTGTCCGAAGTCGTTTACTGCAACTCCAGGAAAGGAAGTGGAGAGGAATTGATGTATGGATACCGGATCGGCACGAAATTTCTCCGGGAAGAGGATGGCTATCGCATAGCCGTGCTCGCAATGGAAGCCCACAACCACAAGTTGGCTGCCGTAAACTCCTGAACCCCGCCGAACGGCCTCCCCTCTGCCGGCTTCACTCCCGAGCCGGCCATCGATCCAACGGGAAGCTAAATTACACCCTTGGCCTTGAGGGCCTCCTGCTCGTCCCTGCTCAAGCCCAACAGTTTTCCGTAGATATCGTCGTTATGGGCCGCAAAGGGCGGACCCAGATGCTTGATCCTGCCTGGCGTCTTGGAAAGTTTGGGCATTACCGCCGGCACGGTAATTTCACCCACCCGCTCGTCCATCACCTTTTCCAGCACACCGCGCGCGGCATAGTGAGGGTCCGCAAATATTTCCGCTATGTTGTAAATCGGTCCACTGGGCACTTCACCGGCTTTTAGTTCCTCGAGTGCCTGATTCCTGAGCTTGGATGACGTCCACTCCGCCACGATGCGATTCACTTCATCCCGCGCTTGCAGCCGCGCCGCCACCTTGCCAAAGCGATCATCCCGCGCCAACTCCGGCTGACCGATCACTTCAGCCAAACGCGCAAACATCTTGTCGCTGGTGCAGGCGATGGCAATGTGCTTGCCGTCCTGGGTAGGGTAATGGCTATGCGGCACTACATTAACCGTATCGGCCCCCATGCGTTCCCGCACAAATCCATGGCGTGCGAAGGCCGGGACGATCTCGTCCAGATAACGGAAAATTGGCTCGTAGAGCGCAATGTCGATGTACTGTCCCTCTCCCGTGCGGTCGCGATGCCTTAAGGCCATCAGTACCCCTATAGCGCCGTAAGTGCCGGCCAGATAGTCCGCCAGGGAAGTGGAACCGGGCATCAGAGGTGGGCCCCCGGGTTCGCCCGCAAGGTAACTGAGGCCGCTAAAGGCATGGGCAATTCGAGCAAATCCTGGCTCCTTGCTCTTGGGTCCGGTCTGGCCGTAGCCCGTGACACGCAACATAACCAAGCCCGCATTGACCGCGCTTAGATGCTCATAACCCACCCCCCATTTTTCCAGGGTGCCGGTTCGGAAGTTTTCCACCACCACATCGGATATTGCCACCAGCCGCTTCAACAACTCCACACCTTCCGGCTGCCGTAGGTCGAGCGAGATTGATTTCTTATTGCGCGCTTCACTGAGAAAAACCAGGGAATCGCCCGACTCGGTTGGAGTGCCGAATTTACGCAGAGGATCGCCTACACCTGGCTGCTCGATTTTGATCACATCCGCGCCAAATTCACCCATGATCGACGAGCAGAATGGTCCCGCAAGAAATGTGGCAATGTCTAGCACACGAATGCCATCCAATGGCAAAGGGGTATCTTTCATAAACGTAGTTCTCCTCCAGTCTCGATTGGCGGCAGGCGTGACAACAGCCGTTCTTAATCTCCTTTCGTGGCGGATATCCGCTCGGCCTGGGCCAGAATCCGCCGGGCCTGCCGTGCATGGGCCAGATCGATCATATTGCCATCCAGGATGACCGCGCCCTTGCCTTCCGCTTTCCCTTGTTCCAGTGCCTCCATCATGCGCTGGGCAAAGTTAATCTCCTCCTGCGTGGGACCGAACACTTCATTGGCCAAGGGCACCTGGCTGGGGTGAATGGCCCACTTGCCAACGAAACCCAGGCTTACCGCGCGCTTGGCGGAAGACAGAAATCCTTCCGTATCGTTGAAATCGGGATAAGGCCCATCCAGAGCCCGGATATTATAGGCACGGCAAGCCGTGGCAATGCGGGAGAGGGGGGAATGCCATACGTCGTTCCAGTGCCGCTCGCGCCGGCCCTGGGCATCCGGATAGGTGAGCACGGTGTAATCCGGGTCCGGCCCGCCGATCAGCTGCGAGCGGTTTCCCATGCTGGCGGAATAATCCCCCGGCCCGAAACTGATCGATTCCAGGCGGGGATGGCTCGCCGCGATCGCATCCACATTGACCATGCCCAACGCCGTTTCGATCAAAACCTCGATGCCGATGGGCGTCTGACGCCCCTTGGCCATTTCCGCCCCACTCAGAAAGATGGCCACTGCGTGCACTTCTTGCGGCCGTTCCAGCTTGGGCACCATTACCGTGTCCAGGCGCGGGCAGGATTCCGCCAAATCGATCAAGTCCCGGTATCCCCATTGGGTGTCCAGGCCATTGATACGCACGCACATGGTCTTCCCGCCCCAGTCCATCTCGTTCAGTGCGGCGATGGCTTGTTTGCGCCCGTCCTCCTTGAGATCGGGAGCAACCGCGTCTTCAAGATCGAGCATGATCGTGTCCGCCTGGCTGGCGGCGGCCTTTGGGAAGAAGCGCTCTGTGGTTGCGGGCAGGGAGAGCAGACAGCGCTCTGGCCGCAATTCATGTTCGGAGAAATGGACTTCACTCATAGTGCAATATTCAATAGAAGAGCTTGCGGCCGCCCCGGGCACAGAAAAATCGGCCTTGGGCCGATGCAGGTCAGACGCAATTTCTCGGAAGAACCAACACTTGTATACGATTGGCCGGAATTGCGCCAATCGAAGGCCAAGGAGGGGGGTAGCGGGACGGATTGAATGGAGAGGAGTGAATAGATTTGAGGGGCGTGACTGACCAAACCTGCCCATCATCGGGCTTCCGTACCCACCTCGGCGTCCCCGGCCTGCTCTCCGCGCAGAATCGTTCCTGCCTTATTCAACCTATTCGGCAGCACTCCCCTCAATCCCGTTCAACAGGCCTGGTCTCCACGCTTCGATGGGGCATATCGCGGCGGGAGCCGCCACGCCCCTTGCGATGCTCCGTGGGGAGCACGGCGACCGATTGCAAGAGCGGAAAAGAATGGGCGCCGCGATCTGCCGGGCCAGGCGCGTATCCATACAAAGGATGCCACCAACGCCAGCCCGGGGCGGTGTCGACCGTGAAGGGCTTCAGCAGAAACTCATCCCGCTTGGCATTATGCACACACATGGAGATGGGACCCTGGGCCGTGGCGGCCATGAACACGCAGGATCGGCAGCGATCCTCTTCCAACTGCGAAGCATCCATAAAGTTATGGATAAAGAAGGACAGCTTTCCCACTCGGCCCCCAGCCCAGAGCAAGTCCCAACGCATCTCCCACAGCTTCCTGCCCAGATATGTCCCGGCATTTGCCCAACAGCGGGGATTGGCCAACACTACCGAAAACAACTCCGCGATCAGCCGCCAAGGGCGTTTTCTGTCGAATGTGCAACCACGGGTCTTCGCGAACATGTCCATCATAAATGCTGTGTCCTCGAAGAGATTGTAAAGATTGCCCCTAACCGAAAGACACACCGCATACTTGTTACAGCTTTCGTGGCCCACCCGGGCTACATCGAAATTGATGGGCCTGCCGGCCCCGCGGGAAATTTGTTCGGCGACGCTTTCAGGACTGATAAAGGGAGCGCGCCGCCTCAGCACCCCACGGCCGGTTTCTGCTTGAGGCTGGAAAGAGGCCAGGGAGACCGAGCCGCTGTGAGCACGGAAAAATCTGACGATGCCGGGAATTTGCGCAAAGTTCTCAGCGCAGACAGTGGTGTTGAAATACACCGCAAGGGGCAGGCCCCGCGCCCGATCGATATAGGTCTTTCGCAGATCATTGAGGGCGGCCTCGTTGGGATAACCCTTGCGCCGCTGGGTTATATCCACATGGAAGGCCACACCGTCCAGCCCATTATCCACCAGTTCGGCGAGCAGGCTGCGGGTAGCGCGGATGCCGTTGGTGAAAAGGGTGGCCTGCATTCCCAGATCGCGGATCCTGCGCACAATTGCGGCCAGTTCCTCCCGCTTTCTGAGCGTCGGGTCTCCGCCGGTCACCTGCACGCTCGTGCCGGGGCCGAAGTGGCGCCGAATATTTTCGATTCGTCTGAAAATTTCCGGCAGGGGCAGGTCCAGCACCGCCTCGGAATTTTCCGATAGATAGCACAGGGTGCAGTCCAGATTGCAGCGCTGGGTGACTTCCAGTGCCACGCAGCCCATAGCCCAGTTATGGCCGGCCAACTGCCGCACGTCCCACTGCCCGGCCTCCTTCAGCCGTGAAATCAGACGGTCGGCATAGCGGTGCCGGGACGGATATTCCGTAGATACGCCCCAATTTAGAATTTCCTCGCGTGTGAGATAGGTCATTGACGCTCCAGGCAAAGCATAACCGCTTTGATTGTGGAACTTCCCCGGGGGTTCATGGACGCCACCGGCCACTCGTGTGGGACTATCCCTGCAGAGAGCTCTGGTGAGCCCGCATCCAGCAGGCGTGTCAGTTTCCGACCGCGCCGTTTAGCGCCCAGTCATAGTGATAGCCGCTGATTTTTTTCGTGCCACTCAGGCGCTCGGCCAGGGATGGTTGGGCATAGCGCATCAGATGACGGATAATTTCGCGGTCTTTCGTGCCGAAATCCTCGGAAAACCAGTTGTATATTTTCGACACGCTGAGCTTGCCATTTTCCAGTATTGCGCCACGGAATTGATTGATGTAGGCCCTCGCCCCAGCATCGAGCATGGCCTCCGCCGTACGTGCCGTAAGCGGTCTGGCAGGGAGGTTGGGGCAACCCACCGCTGCGCAGTTCACCACGTAGTGGATACGCGCATCCCGCCAGATCGGGCGCAGGATGCGATGTTCAATATCGTTCAGGCTCAGACTCTCCCCCTCCACCTCAACGATATGCTTGTCCCATGGCCCATAGCCCAGCAGCCCCGGTGAGATCCTTATGTCCAGGATGCTTTCCACGGGATAGTGGGACAGGATCAGATTCACTGTCAGGGCATTGTAAAAATTCACCCAAAAGGCCAATTGCTCGGCCCGGCTGTAACGGCTGATGGGCACGGTGCCAAGCCGCCCCAAGTATTCACGCAGGGCAACTCTGTCACGCTCCGAAACCTTGCCATATACGAGGCGGTTGATTCCACGAGCGTCGGGCATCAGATAGGACCTAAGAAACACCGCCCAGGCACTATGATCGATGCTCTCCCGCGCGGTCTCGTCATGGGCCTCCCAGCGCGCCCACAGGTCCGCCTTGGGTGCCAGAAATGCCTCAATCAGATCACATCCGGACAGAAAGGGTGTGAATGTCATGAGTAAAATTATGGTAGTAAATCTGCACATCTAGGAATGTACAACCGTCGAGGAAGTGTCACTGCGGCCAGGGGCCACAGTCTGGAAACATTAAATGTGGCATTCTGTGCGCGGCGAATCAGTGACCCATCTTACCCTCGCAGAAAGATTAGCCGCCATCTTCAAGACAGCCCGCCGCATCCGGCCCATTGCTGGGCACAGGGCCTACGGTCAGACGGGAATTGCGGCGAGGTTGGGAATTCCACGTCCGGCGGCCTAGGACTTTACCGGCTTGAAAAGAAAAAGGAACACCCCTCCCGCCAGGGAGAACAGGGAATCGCCCAAGAACCACCATAGTGGGAGGTCATTCAGGATCCCGCTCGTGAAAGTAACTATGGCGAACAGGAACATTCCGCAGATAGCCAATTCGATCTGTGTCTTCGATCGTTCCGGGTCCTTTGCCGCCAGCAGCAGGACCACCCCAATCCATAGGTAAGCAACCAGGGATGCGCGGAACATATAGTCCACCGCCGGGCCGGCCGGCCACAGCGCATCCACCGTATCCGCCCCCGCGAACCAGGCCACCATTCCACGCAGCCAGGCTTCCGGCAGCAACAGCCCCGGCCCCGCCAGGCAGAACAGCACCCCCATGACGGTCAGAGTAATCTTTAGATATGTCGATTTCATAATGTGGCCCCGTGCCCAAGTTGTCGAAAAAATAAACCCACAAACGCTGCTCCCCGGGACCGCAAATACCGATTTTCTCCGACGCCGCCGCCCATCTTGCGGGTACGGATACAACCCAATTCACTAGCTCCCGGCCATGGCCGCAGAGCTAGATTCCATTATAACGCTAAAGCCGTTGACGCGCTTTTCAGTGCTTGGGGCGAGGGTCGAAATGGGAGAGGCTGGAATTGAAGGATTCCAGGGTTTCAGGTGACGAGTCATGCAATCCGCTGAATTGTTAAAAGACCAATCTCTGAGGCCAATGGGTCGTCAGTCCGATTGGATTTTAGGCCCAAGACGAATTCAGCATCATAGGATTGGGGAGTTTTTCCCGTATTTCCCATGAGAGCAGATGGCTTGCTTCATCTATTATTGGGTATTTGTTGGGGAAGATATGCGGCAAAAACGGCTTGCAAAGAGTACGGAAGGCACCGCTAACCGGTGGAGTTGTCAGTGGCTGAGCGTTTGATCCACCGAAGGCCAATCTTTCCGTATTTTGAAGCCATCCGAAATGATTTGGTCAAAATCATAGTTAGCAAATAAAACCAGATCGACTTGCCTCGCATTGGACGTTCCAATAATTTAAAAAAATTCCAATCAGCATTTCAGCGGCTGTGGATTGAACAATCACGGCCGCAAGAGACTCACCCGTTTTTTCGAGCTGCCTTCCCCGGAAATTAGACCCCACAGTATGGCTAACCCGGCGAATGCGCTCCCCGGCAGGGACCGTGCAATAAGTTGCCTGACACCGGAACAGGAGGCCTGTAATGCAAGATTCCCAGCCTGATATCGCATAAT
>JAPUIH010000345.1 GCA_027297205.1 SAR324 cluster bacterium
GGTCCTGTTTGGCCAGGGCGTCCACGGCTTCCGGATCGCAGATGACCCGCAGATCGGCTTCGCATTCGGCCAGCAGCCGGGCGTGCTCCTGCAAGCCGGCCAGATTGTGCAATTCGTCCGGGTCGCCTTCCAGGTCGAACAACTGCGGGAAATTGCCCACATAGTGAATGTATTTGTAGGGCCCTTTGCGGATCATGAACATGCCCGCGCGGGAGGCATAGGCGTGATACTCGCTGAACACCGTTCGTTCAGGCGTCTCTCCGGCCGCGATAGAGAACAAGGAATGGCCGGCCAACTCATCCTCCGCAACGGGGGCGGCTCCCAAACATTCCAGAAAGGTGGGAAAGCCGTCCACCAGGCTGACCGGGGTTGCGCAGACCCTGCCTTGCGGAACTTCCGGCCCCGCCATAAGCAACGGCACGCCCGCGGCTTCCTCGTACATGCTGCTTTTGCCCCAAATGCCGCGCCGCCCCAGATTTTCCCCATGGTCGCTGGTGTAAATCACGCGCGTGTTTTCCGCCAGCCCCGTGGCCTGCAGGGTCTCCAGAATCTTCCCCACATTATCGTCCACGAAGGAGACCAGACCCAGGTAGGCCGCGATTGCCTTGCGGATGATGGCCTCGTCGAAAAAGTTCTCCAGTTTGAGGCAGTGCCGGTAGTCCTCGATGGCGGGATGAATGGGCAGATACTGCGGCCCGCACTGCACGGGCCAGGGTACTTGGCCGTGGGGGTAGAGCCGGTAGAATTCCTGCGGCGCGGTGAACGGCGGATGCGGGCAGACCAGGGATACAAACAGCATCCAGGGCTTGTCCCCATGCTTGGGTGCTTCCCTGGTCAGCCAGTCCCCGGCCCGCGCGGTGATGTCCCGGTCATAAGCGGAGTAGCTGGATTCGCCGCCCTTGGCATCGGCGACGTAGCCGCGGTTCTTTTTGCGCGGGGGCAGCTCGTCCCGGATCAGCCCATGCAGGTCGCCCAGCCCGTCCAGCACGTGCAGGGGAACGATTTCCTCGTCGAAGCCGTTGTCATCCTGCTCGCTGCGGTAGTGCAGCTTTCCGATGGAGGTCACCCGGTGCCCCTGGGCCATCAGGCGATGGCCCCAGGAAGGCACGCCGCCGTGGTAGGGGTCGGCATTGTCCCAGTGCCTGATCTGGTGGGGATACCTGCCCGTGGCGAAGCTGGCCCGCGCCGGCACGCAGATCGGCGAGTTGGTGTAGGCATCGCTGAAGCGCGTGCCCCGTGCCGCCAGCCGGTCCAGATGGGGCGTCTTCACCAGGGGATGGCCGTAACAGCCCAACACCTGGCGATTGTGCTGGTCGGACATGATAACGAGCAAATTGCTTGGACGCATGGGAAGACGCGCTCCTCTCAGACCGAGGTTACTTTGTCGCCAACGCGGATGGTGCCGGCGCTGAGGATGTCCGCGCGCAGTCCGCCCCGCTCCAGCAATGGCTTCAGCACCGCCTTGCCGGTCATTTCCACCAGATGCTGGCAGGGCACACAGAGCCGCACCCCTTTCAGCCTGACCCCGCCCACCATGAATTCCCGACCGGCCAGACCGTTGAGGGCCACACCCCGCGTCACCACGTTGCGGCGGGTTTCCGCGCCATCGAATTCGATGCCCTGCTCCGTGCCCAGGGCGGCCAGCGTTTCCTCTTCGATCAGGGTGATTTCCCGTCCCGTATCCGGTTTCTCCGAGTAAAACCCCGTGCCCAATAGATAACGGTCCCCCTCCAGGCCCTTTCCCGGCACAGCGGTCACGGAATCGGGTGAGCTCATCTCCTGCGATCCCGCGGAGGTGATGTGCAGAGATACGACCTGGCCATCCAATGCAGCCGGCATGGGCAACTCCTTTCGCTTGTCAGTTCAATCGGCGGCCGGGCGCGCCAGCGTCAATCCGTCCGCGCCACCGCCTGCCATGTTCCACGATCACGCATCTTACCCCATCCCCTGCCCGCCTTGCACGCGCCAACTTTCGGAAAGGCGGCCCTTGCCGCCGGGAGGCGATAATTCTAGGATGGACGGCCAATGCTGGGCAAGCCCCCGGCGTTTGCGGTCAATCAATGGATAATCACCATGGCGTATCTGGAACGGAACGGCGCGTCCCTCTACTACGATTTACTGGAATGCACGCCGCCCTGGATGGAAAACCCGGGAACGGTGCTGTTCTGCCACGGAGTGGGCACCAACGCGGATATCTGGAGCGACTGGCTGTCCGTGCTGGCAGGCAGCTACCGCATCCTGCGCTTCGACCTGCGGGGCTTCGGACGCTCCACGGTTCCTGGGGCCGGGTTTGACTGGAGCTTCGAGCTGCTGATGGACGACGTGCTGGCCGTGGCGGACGTGGCGTGCTCCGGCGGGAAGTTCCATTACGTGGGCGAATCCCTGGGGGGCACCCTGGGCCTGGCCCTGGCCGACGCCCACGGGAAGCGGCTGCACAGCCTCACCGCCTGCTCCACCGCCCACCGGGGTGGGGATATACGCAAGGTCGCCGATTGGCGCGCCTTCATCGAAAAGGAGGGCATGGACGCCTGGTCGGAGCAGATGATGCCCCTGCGCTTTCACGATGGGGCCGTGCCCGCGCCGGTCCACCGCTGGTTTCACGAGATTCAGCGCGGCTCGTCGGCGGACGCCATCCTCGACCTGGCGGACCTGTTGATGCGGGCGGACCTGACGGAATCCCTCCCCGGAATCAGTGTGCCAACCCTGCTGCTCGCGCCGGACGCCAGCCCCTTCGTCTCCCTGGATATTACCAGGGACATTCATACCCGCATTCCCGACTGCGAATTGCAGGTCTTCGCCGGGGCCCGCCACGGACTGGCCTGCTCCCACGGCGGGGACTGCGCCCGCGCAGTGCACGGCTTTCTCCTGCGGCGGGGGTTTGCCTGAGCCCGCCCCAGCCACCGCCGATCATCATTCCCTGACCGGAGACCCAGGCCATGGCCGAACAACATAGTTACGAGATCGAAAAGCGCGAACGCATCGCCGAGACGCCCACCCTGCGTGTGTCGGTGCTCACCCTGGCGCCGGGCCAGTGCGTGCCCTGGCATTATCATAACGAAGTGACGGATACTTTCTTTTGCCTGGAGGGGCCGATGGTGGTGGAAACCCAGGGCGGGCGCAGCAAGACCGAGCTTGCACCGGGCGACACCTATGCCGTGCCCCAGCGCAAGGCCCACTACGTAAGAGGCAAGGACGGGGGCCGCTGCAAGTTCCTGATCGTACAGGGGGTGGGCAACTACGACTTCATACCGGTGGATCTGAAATAAGCAGTGGGGGCTTTGCTCCCACGCCCCCAGCAAGGGCCGATGTCTCCCGCACCCCAGATTCTTTCTGTGAAATATCCGGGTCAGCGCAGTTCGCGCAGTTCGTAGAGCAGTATGACGTTATTGTAGGTATCCGAAACCCAAATTCGGTTGTCATGCGCCTCCACGCCCTCGGGCCAGTTGAGGCGGTGGGCGCGTCCGCCACTGGAGGAAGGAATCAGGGCCACCTGACGAAAATCCAAATCGTAAATCTTGATCTTGTTGTTGTGCTGATCCGCCACGTAGAGCCAGCCCCGCTCGTCCAGGGCAATATACTTGGGCTCGTTGAACGCAAAGCGTGGCGGCCCCAGCATGCCCGCCAGGCGGCCTTGCAAATCCACCAGGTGAATGCGGTTGTTGCCAGGATCGGTGACCAACAGCCGCCCGGCGCCCGCCACCGCTATATCGTGGGGCCGCACGTAGTTGCCCTGGCCCGTGCCGCCGGAGCCGAAACTTCCCACCAGGTTGGGACCCGAATAGATGACGACGTTGTGCCCGCCCGCGTTGGTGACGTAAATGCGCCCGTCCGCCGCCTGCACCACGCCTTCGGGGCTGGCAAAAGCGTCCCCGCCCAGTTCCCCCACCATCTTCCCCTCGGTGCCCCGCACCTCATAAATCACCACCCGGTCATTTCCGGTGTCGGCCACCAGCAGCCGCCCCTTATCGTCAAAGAACACGTCGTGGGGGCTGTCCAGGTCCGCCGCGCCAATTTTTCCCACGATGCGCAGGGTCTTGGGATCGAGCACCTGCACCGTGTTATTGCCTACGTCCGCCACGTAAAGCAGGCGCCTGTCCGGAGACAGCACCAGATCGTGGGGGTGGGAGAACAGCACCGCGGATTTTTCCAGCAGCACGGCCCGCCACTCCGCCCCCTGCACCGCCACCACGGTGCTTAGCACCAATGCGACCGTGCCGAACAGCCATACTGGCGTGCCGAGCGCCCCTACAATCGCGGCGGCAAACCCCGGGATTTTCCTGCCCATCGCTCTCTCCCGCCTTGCGGTTAGTCCTGCGATATCTTGCGTCCCATGCGCTTTTCGATGACGTGGGTGACGGCGGAGGCGTCC
>JAPUIH010000346.1 GCA_027297205.1 SAR324 cluster bacterium
TGACCCGCGGTGGCCCCAGTCACGGCGCGACTTCTCCCGCATGAAGCGGCGCCTGGAAGAATTGGCCGCCATCGATTATTTCAATGCGCCGGGCAAGGGAGAGGCGGAAGCCGCGCTGCTCGCGCTGGAAGGCGGCATGCGCAAACTGGAAGCGGGCGCCACGCACCAGCCCGCCGCGGATACCGTCCCGGAAACTTACCATGGCCGGACCTGGGTTACACGCGCTGGTGTAAACGTGGACCGCATGGCGAGCGCGTGGCTGATTCGCCGCTCCATTGATAGAGCGGCCCGTTTCAAGTTCGTCAGCGGGCGCAACTACAGTCCCGCCGCGGGCGAGCTGCGCTACGACATGTTCGAGGCGGAGTTCACCCACGAAGGTGAAGACTGCACCTTCGAGGTGCTGATGCGGCGCATGGCCCTGGACGATCCGGCACTTACGGAAATTTCGGAGATCGTTCACGACATCGATCTGAAGGATGGCAAATTTGAGCGGCCCGAAGCTGACGGAATCGGCCGCGTGATCGCCGGTATCGTAATGACCCGCAACGATGACGAGGAGCGCCTGGCGCGCGGGATGGACGTGTTCGACGACTTGGTGGAAACCTTCCGGCGGGCGCCGAAGCGCAAATCCTGACCAGCCAGGGCCGGGCCGAGAGGCGGGCAATGAGCAACCTGATTGATGATAAGGAGAATTCCGGTATGAATGCACACCAAATCCAAGGCGCAGCGGGAGCTGTAGCGCTTGCACGGTTCGAGGACATCCGGCGGCTGCACACGCCCATCCTGCTGCGCGTGCTGCTGCTCGTTTTCGGGAGTCTGCTCTGGCGTAGCCTGCATACCGTGCGGCGGTGGAGCGCCCGGACGCGACAGCGGCACGCTCTGCTTCAATTGGACGATCGGCTGCTCGGAGATATCGGTCTCACCCGGGAGCAGCAGGAGCAGGAGGCGCGCAAACCCTTCTGGATGGCTTGACCTCCCGCCCGCTTGATGCTGGGCGCCGCCTCATGGCCCGGCCTGTGCGGCGATCAGGACTTCCGTCTCCCTTTTGCACTGATCGCCGCCATTCTGGTGGTATCGGCGCTGTTGTTTCGATTTGGCTGCAAGGATATCCGAGAGCCGTTTATCGCAACCCAATCCTCAAAGGAGAAATAAATGACTGTTCCATTCGGCAACGAGGAAAAGAAACACTTCAACCTGAAAGATGCGGAGGAGTTTTTGCAAGATCAATTCAACCGCAAAAGGCTGTTCGAAACCTCCGATATGCACTTCAACATCTATTGCATCGCACCGGGACAGCAAAACCCGCTGCATCGCCATCCAATTTCCGACGAAATCCTCTACTTCGTGGAGGGAAGCGGGGAATGTGTGGTGGGCGGGGAAACCTATCCGGTGCAGCGGGGCGATCTGGTGCTCGTGCCTAAAAACGCCCCACACGCGATCCGCAACACCCACGCGGTGGAGAACATGGTCTGCATTCTGGCGCAGACGCCGCTGCCTTGCGTGCATGTGCCCGTGGAGTCCGCATAGGCTTGAATCCGGCGCGGATCGGTGGCCCCTTCCGGCGCACCGCTGCGCGGGTCTGGCACCATGGATCGCCCGGGCCGCGTCAGCCTTTGGAGCGCTTCCGCTTCCGGGGGGGAAGGGCGAAAAACATCAGCAGCGCAATGGCGGTCAGCAGCAGATAGGCGAAGACGAACACCCAGGGCGGAAAATCGTAGTAGAGCAGGCGGGAAGCCCAGCGGGCGATGAATGCGCCTTCGCCGGCCTCCTGCCCCGCCGTGCGGCGCAGATGGTATTCCAGGGTGGTGAGGGGACAGACCATGCCGATCGCCGCCTGCAATCCCACGAAGGCGGTGGCGGCCAGGTGCAGCAGGCGGTAGGCACGGCCGCGCACCCAGCCCCAGCCCAGGGTCCAGCCCGCGGGGATGGCCAGAAAGCCCGAAACCACAAAGGCGGCGTACAGCAGATGCAGCACAACCACAATGTTCGCCAGCAATGCAGGGCTCATGGCGTGATCCCCAGACCGAGGACTTACTCCAGCACGGCCACGCCCTCACAATGCAGCGGATGGCGCTGCAAGACCTGCGGGTCGTGACCGGGCAGGATCAGTTCTTCCCTGGAGGCCAGGCGGCGCACCAACTCGAAGCCGTCCAGAAAACCGGGAATGCCGTGCAGGGTGGTGAAGGGGGTGTGCTCCTGGTAGTTGCGGTAGTAGTGGGAGGCGTCCGAGGCCACCACGGCCGTACCGGAGGCGGTGGCCACCTCCACGATCTGCATGCCTTTGGTGTGCCCGCTCACGCGATGCACCCGGATGCCCGGCACGATCCCTTCCGTGCCCTGGCAGAAGCCGATCCGCCCGCCGTAGTTGTGACGCACCAGCGCCACCACGTCGTCAATTTCCATGGAGCGCTGAAACACCTGGTATTTGGCGTAGGGGCCCGTCCAGAAGGCCATCTCGTCCTCCTGCACATAAAAGGTGGCATTGGGAAAAAGCGCGTAGTTGCCCACATGGTCCCAATGCATGTGGGTCACGATGACATGCTCCACCTTTGCGGGGTCGATACCCACGGCGTCCAGGCGCGCGGCGGGATCGGCCACCCAACTCCGTTCCCGCATCTTGCACACCTCCTCGGTAAAGCCCATGTCCACCACTACCGTATGCTCTCCGTTGCTGAGCGCCCACATGTAGTAGGCCATGCCCACCGGCAACCTATGCAGGTCACCCAGCAGTATCTGGGACGTGTGGGTATCCCGTGCCGCATACTGCATGATGTAAATCTTGTAGGGTTTGGCCGGCTTCATGGCGGCGACCTGTCTCGCTGTTGCATGATGGCCTATTCCACGATGGCGATGCCGTCGGCCACCGCGGGGAAGCGCTTCATGACATCGGCGTCGTGACCGGGAATGATCAGTTCCTCCTTCGAGGCCAGCTTGCGCATCAGCTCGAAGCCGTCCAGCATGCCGGGAATGTCGTGCAGAATCGGGAAGGGGGTGTATTCCTGGAAATTGCGGTACATGTGGGAGGCGTCGGAGGCCACCACCGCCGTGCCCGAGGCGGTGACCACTTCCACCATCTGCATGCCCTTGGTATGGCCACTCACCCGATGCACGGTGATGCCGGGCACGATCTCCATTCTGCCGCTGCAGAAGGCGATGCGCCCCTCGTAATTGAAACGCACCATGGCCACCACGTCGTCCACGTTCATGGCCTGATTGAAAACGCGGTACTTGACGTAGCGTCCGGTCCAGAAGGCCATCTCGTCCTCCTGCACGTAGAAGGTGGCCTTGGGGAAGAGCGCGTAATTGCCCACATGGTCATAATGCAGATGGGTTACGATCACGTGCTCCACCTTGGCCGGATCGATGCCAATGGCGTCCATGTTCTTGGCCGGATCGGCCATCCAGATTCGTCCCGCGCGCTTGCCGCATTCCTCTTCCGTAAAACCCATGTCCACCACCACGGTGTGCTCGCCATTGCTGAGCGCCCACATGTAATAGCCCATCTCGCAGGGCGCATTGTGAAAATCGCCCAGCAACACTTCCGAACTGCTGGCGTCGCGCCGGGCGTATTGCATAATGTAGATTTTGTAGGGTTGCATTCAGAGTCCCTCTTTTTGGTTTGTGGCGCCACTAGCCCTGGATGGAATACCCGCCGTCCACGGGCATGGCGATGCCGGTGATGAAATCGGAAGCCTTGCTGGCCAGAAATACCGCGGTGCCGGCGAACTCGTCGATGTGTCCCCAGCGCCCGGCGGGGCAGCGCGCGAGCACGCGCTCGTTGAGGCCTTCCATTTGCTTGCGCGCCTTCTGGGTCATGTCCGTGTCGATCCAGCCCGGCAGGAAGGCATTGACCTGGATGTTGTCCGGCGCCCAGGCGCAGGCCAGGGCGCGCGTGAGCTGGACGATGCCCCCCTTGCTGGCGGCGTAGGCAGGCACCACGGGATTGCCGAACAGGGACATCATGGAACCGTTGTTGAGAATCTTGCCCCCACCGGCCTTCTTCATTTCCGGGTAGACCGCCTTGCTGCACATGAATGCGCTGGTCAGATTGACGTCCATCACTTGATGCCACTCCTCCAGTTGCAGCTCCTCGGGCCTCTTGCGGATGTTGATGCCCGCGTTGTTGACGAGGATGTCCACCCGGCCCAGTTGCTCAACGGTGGTGGCCACCAGGGCCTGCACCGAATCCTCATCGGCGGCATCCACCGTGATGGCGATGGCCTTGCCTCCCGCTTCCTGCAACTCCTGCACAGCCGCGGCGGACTTGGCCTCGTTGCGCGCGGCCACCACCACCGCCGCTCCGGCCCCCGCCAGGCCGCGGGCCACGCCCAGGCCGATTCCGCCATTGCCACCGGTGACGATGGCTACCTTTCCACTCAAATCGAACAAATTCATCGCATGCCCCTGTGACTAAGACCCGCCCTGGGCATCACGGAACACGCAGCCCGCCCGCGCGGCGCGGTCCCTTCCAGAGCCGGTCGATTATAATCAGGTAGATTAGGACAATCCCCCGGAGGGATTCAAGGCGGAAAAATCAGCAGTTTGTGGCGAATGGCGGGCGGGGGCCGGGTTCTGACTGAAAGTTCGGCATTGCCGGACGAAATCGGCGGCCTCCGTCAACCATTGACCGCTGCTGACTCTCGCCGCGCTTTCCCCCCAATGTTATGCTGACGGGGAAGGTTTCGCTGCACGCCGTGGCTGAATCTGGCACCTTACGCCGAGCAATGGCCGTTTTTCCGAAACAAAGCCAATTAGTTGTGTAGTTTCAATAGATTGAAAATTAAATAGGGTTGAAAACGTTGCTTTTTTGCGCTGTTTCGGCGCGAAAAAGACGTAAAATCGAGCCTAAGAGGCCGTGGCACGGCGATTTGTTTCTCTCGGACAGTAGCTATCCCGGCGTTGATCCAAAGCGCCCGCCAATCCAATTCCGCAGCAGGGGCAGCTCCTCCTCCATGTCAATGGTGTGCTCCTTGGGGTAGTCGTGCCATTCGATGGGGATGCCCCATTGCCGGAGTTGATCCATCATGTTGCGGGTACGGTAGAGGGGCAGCAGGGGGTCGTGATGTCCGTGGGTGATCAGCCAGGCCTGCTCCCTTGCC
>JAPUIH010000347.1 GCA_027297205.1 SAR324 cluster bacterium
GCCGGACCTGACCCATTTCCATCTTTACGAGGAGGGCTTCGTCGGCAGAAAGCCGCTATCCGAGATTGACGGCAGGCCGGCCAGGTCACCCGCCCTGCTGGATTGAGGCAGCCCGCGCCTCCCGGGAAGCACCATTTCCACGCACCCTCCCCGCCACCCCATCTGCAAGCAACCCGATAGTATCCCGGCGGCGCCAATGGAGAGTGCGCCGCCTATGGTCCGGAAATGACGAGCAACTCCTCCCCGAGCAGGAAGGGAGACCACGCGCGGTCGATGAATATCCGTTCGTCGGCCCGGATTTCCTTACCCGCCGCGATAGCTTGCGGCGTGCTGTTGGCAAACCACTGCTCCAATTGCGCCTCTGCGGCGAAGCACAGTTCGGCCACGCCGTCGTAGGGTTCCGGGAAAGCCTCCGTGGGCAGGTTGCTGGGGTGCTCCGTGGCGTGCAGCTGAACGTAGCGGCGGATGCCGAATACCGAGGCATGCTTGACGATCAGGGCGGCGTGCTGGTTGCGCCAATGGCTGTGGAAATCCTGGGGTGAAAGGGACGGCAGCCTGTGGATGAAGTAAGAGAGCTTGATCATGTGCGGAATCCCGCGGAAGTTTTGGTTTTCGGCGGGGCGCAGGTCAGGAACAATAGCCTGCTCACAATGCCGGGCTGTGGGAGTGACTGCAATACGGGGAACAGCGGCGAGGGAGGAAAATCAGACTTTGTAACAGTGGGCGGATTCGCTCGTCAGGCCGAGATGATTCATCACCGCATCCCAGCGGGACTCGTGGGAATGCTCCAGCACGGACCTGAGGTTCATTTCCGCCAGCCACCATGCATCCTCTTCGATCTCCCGGTCCAACTGGCCCGGACCCCAGCCCGCATAACCCACGCCCAAAATGTACTCATTGGGCGCATTGCCGTCAGCAATGCCGGTGAGCACTTCCTGGGCTGCGCTGATGGCCAGGTCGTCTCCCAGGGTGGTGGAGGAAGAGCACTCATAATCGGAACTGTGCACCACCCAGCACAATTCCGGCTGCACGGGTCCGCCGATCAGAATCTGTTTCTTCTGTTCCTCGAAGGACTTCATGCCCAGCTCGCTGAGCAGTTCATCCACCGTGGTGGATGAAGGAGAATTGACCACAAATCCCATCGCACCGGACGCATTGTAATCGCACAGGTAAATCACACTTTTGTCGAAGTAACCGTCCTGAAGGGACGGCATGGCCACGAGTATCTGGGGCTTGAAATTTCCCGATATCACCAGGTAGGTCCTTGCGGCGAATGGGTTCCAGTTACATTCCATGGACAGCCGGCATGCCCACTGCGCTGATAGCAGGGAGATCATGGTCTCCTTGGAGCGTTGCGCCCGGTGCCGGCGGATTTAGTCCGCTGCTAGCAGTCTATCATCGAGGTTTGATGTCAGCAAGGCCGAGGCAGGACGGCAGGCGCACCGATCCGTCCGCGCGTTGCCCGTTTTCCAACAGGGCAATCATGGCCCGCGAAACCGCGATGGCCGTGCCGTTCAGCATATGCACCAACTGCGTACCTTTCTTGCCCTTCTCCTTAAAGCGGATATTTAGACGCCGGGACTGGTAGTCGGTGCAGTTGGAGGTGGAAGTGATTTCGCCGTAGCGGTTGCGCCCCGGCATCCATGCCTCCAGGTCGTACTTGCGGTAAGCCGGCCCACCCAGGTCGCCCGTGCAGATGTCCATCACCTGATAGGGCACTTCCAATTGCTGGTAAATCTTCTCCTCGATTTCCAGCAGCCGTTCGTGCATGGCCTCGGACTGCTCCGGACGGGTAAAGGCGAACATTTCCAGCTTGGTGAACTGGTGTACCCGGTACAAGCCACGGGACTCCCGGCCGGCCGAGCCGGCCTCCTTGCGGAAGCAGTGGGAAATACCCGCCAGCAGCAGGGGCAACTGCTCCGCTTCCATGATCTCGCCCGCATACAGTCCGCCCAGGGTGATCTCCGCGGTGGCCACCAGGCTCAAATCGGAGTTTTCGATGTTGTAGATCTGGGTGGACTCTCCGCGGGGATTGAAACCGATGCCGTCCAGGATTTCCCGGCGGGCCAGGTCGGGGGTGATGACGAGGCTGAACCCTTCTTCTTGCAGCAACCGCGTGCCGAAATTGATCAGTGCCAGTTCCAAAAACACAGCCTCGTTTTTTAGAAAGTAAAATTTCTGCCCCGCCACCTTGGCGCCGCCTTCAAAGTCCACAATGTCCAGGGCTTCCATCAACTGCACATGATCCTTGGGCTTGAAATCGAAGGCGGGCGGCTCGCCGACCTTGCGCAGCACCTTGTTTTCCCCGTCGTCGCGGCCCACTGGGGAATCGGGATGACTGAAATTGGGCACCAGCGCCTGCAGCGTCCCGCGCTTTTGGCCGGCCTCCTGAAAGGCCTGTTCGAGCAGGTGCTCCTTATCCTTCAAGGCGCGTCCCTCTTCGATCAGGGGCGCGCGCTCTTCCTGGCTGCTCAGGCTTTTCATGGTGTTCGCGATCTCGTTGCGCCGCTGCCGCAGGTTGTCCAGTTCCGTCCGGATTTCCCGGGCCTGCTTGTCCGCCTCCAGCAGCGCGTCCAGGTCCAACTCCACGTTGCGGTAACGCAGATTGCCCCGCACTTCCTCCGCCCGGTTCCGAATGTCGCGCATATCCAGCATCGTGTTACCTGCTTTCGGTTGCTGCTTTGCCCTGCCTTGCGCGGCGGCGTGCCTGCTCCCGCCGCGGGAGCAGGTTTCGTTTTCCGCCTGACCTCGCCATCGCGTGTTCCGCGCGCTCCGGCCGTGGCCCCTGGGCGAACTGGCTCCACTGGCTGTGATCCAGCAGAGTCTGGCGCGCCTGCCTGCGCCGGTCTGGCGCGGTGAGGCAGGGCCAGGGATCGCGCTCCCGTTTCCAGCGGTTCAGCCAGCGCAGGTCCAGGGGTTCAGCGAGGCTAGAAAAATAGGTGGCCGCCTCGGTGGCCCGGCGCCGTCCGTCCAGGGCAATGCCCGCTCCCACGTGGAATCCCGCCAGCAGCAGCGCCGCACGGGTACTGAAGGCCGAACTGTAAGTGACCAGCCGCATCGCACCACCCGGCCTCCGGCAGCGGAAGATTCCTTCCAGGGTGGCGACACTCCACATATCCGGATTGGCGCGCGGTGAAAAGGGATCGAAGAATACCAAGTCCGCCCGGCGGGGCTCCTCGCGAATGAGCCGGGGAAAATCGCCCAGGCGCAACTCCCATGACTGGCCATGCGCGCCGCTCCAGCGGCCTTCGGCGGCCAGCGCCTCCAGGCAAGGCTCGTGCCCAAGCAGATAACCCAATTGGCCGGCGTGGGCAAGGGCGAAGCGCAGGGGCTCCAGGTCGTTCTCGAAACTGATCAGACGCAGGGGCCGCACGGGGCCGCGCCGCCGCAGCCGTGCGTGGCACTCCAGGGCCGCCAGGGCATTCGCCGCGGCGCCCAGGCCCACATCGAACAGCACCGCTTCCTCCCTATCGCCCTGGCCCGGCCGGGCAGCGAGCAGATTTTCCAGGCCGGAGCCCTGGACGTAGAGCCTGGTGGCCTCCTCCCAGGGGCCCCATACCGGATGCATGGTCTCACCGTTGGCGGAGTTGTGAAGCGCCAGCGCTCCGGAAGATTGCCGTTTCAACCGGTAAGCCATCAAACCGCCACGAAAGCTTAAGGAATCCGCACGCCCCATCCTGGGCTTGACCCAGCGGCGCAACGGCCGCCGGTCCCTTGACTATAGCCCATCGGGCGGGGGAAGGGCATCGGCCCGATCCAACCATCGAGTGGCGCGATAATTTACAGAGAAATTACTTGCACACGCTACGAATATGAAGGATTCTCCTGGCTGGAGAACGATAAGTGAAACCTTCGTAACTTTAGATTTCCATTGCCAAAGTAAGGGGGCAGTACCGATGAAACATGCTTTGTTGATCGTATGCGCGTGCGCGCTCACGGTTTTGTTTGTGTCCGCAGTCCCGGCCCAGGACAATTCGGCGGGAATTATCCAATACCGGCAAAAGGTGATGGGAGCGCAAAGCGGCCATTTGGGAGGAATTGGGCAAATCCTAAAACACAGTCTTCCCTTCAAGGAAGACATCCCCAGCCATGCCCGTGCCGTGGCGAATCTGGCGAAGCTCTTGCCCAAGCTCTTCCCCGAGGGCACCGGAGAAGGCAAGACCGACGCCCTGCCGAAGATCTGGCAGGACATGGACGGCTTCAAGAAGGCGGCCGGAAAACTGGAACAGGAAGCGTCGAAACTGGCGCAGGTGGCCCAGTCCGGAGATTCCGGCGCGATCATGGCCCAGTTGAAGAAGACCGGCAAGGCATGTGGCGGCTGCCACAAGAAATTCCGGCAGCCCAAGGAAAAGCGCAAAAGCTGGAAAAAGAAGAAGTAAACCGGATGGCGCCACCCCGCCCGGTGCCGCGCAATAACGCACCGGCGGGTGGCGTCGCCTCCGACCACTCATGATCCCTCGC
>JAPUIH010000348.1 GCA_027297205.1 SAR324 cluster bacterium
ATGCGGTAACCGCGCTCCAGGGCCGCGCTCAGGTTCTCGCCCCAGGCGGTCACCCCCAGCACCCGTCCACCGTTGGTGGCCCATCCGCCGTTGGAGCGGGCCGTTCCCGCATGGAACACCCGTGCCGTGTCGTCTTCTTCCGTTTGACCGAGCCCGTGGATGGCGGCGCCTTTGCTGTATTCGCCGGGATAACCCCCTGATGCCATTACAATACATGCCGCGGCGCCCTTGCGCCAGCGGGGCTTGACCTGGGCGATTTCCCCCCGCGCGGCGCCGTCCAGCAGATCGGCCAGGTCCGATTCCAGCATCATCATCAGAGGTTGGCATTCCGGATCGCCGAAGCGGCAGTTGTACTCCACCACGTAGGGGTCGCCGTCCGAAATCATCAGGCCCACGTAGAGCACTCCGCTGTAGGGGTGGCCATCGGCGGCCATCCCTCTTAAGGTGGGCTCCACGATCTGCTTGAGCACCTTGCGCTCCGTCTCGGGCGTCACCACGGGCGCGGGGCAATAGGCCCCCATACCGCCGGTATTTGGGCCGCGGTCCAGCTCCCCAATAGGCTTGTGATCCTGGACGGATGGCAGGGCCACGTAGTTGGCGCCGTCGCTGATTACGAAGTAGGATGCCTCCTCGCCTCTTAGAAAACCCTCGATTACCACGCGTTCCCCCGCGGTTCCGAAGGCCTTGTCCACCATCATGGAATGGATGGCTTGGCGGGCTTCCTCGCGCTCCAGGCGGATCACCACACCCTTGCCGGCGGCCAGCCCGTCGGCCTTGATCACGTAGGGGCCTTCCTGTTTTTCCAGGTAGGCGCAGGCGGCCTCGGGATCGTCAAAGGTGGCGTGAGGGGCGGTGGGGATGTTGTGGCGCTGCATGAAATTCTTGGCGAAGGCCTTGCTTCCTTCCAGGGCCGCCGCGGCGCGGCTGGGCCCAAAGGCGCGCAGTCCCCGAGCGCTCAACAGGTCGGCCAACCCATCCACCAGGGGCGCCTCGGGCCCCACCACCGTCAGGTCGATCCCTTCCTTTTCGGCAAAATCGGCCACGGCCTGATGGTCGGTCAAGTTCACGCATTGCGCCAGGGCCGCGATGGCGTCGCTGCCGGGGGAAGCGTACAGGTCCGTAACACGGGGGCTGCCCGACAGTTTCCAGGCCAGTGCGTGCTCCCGTCCCCCACCACCGATAATCAGGACTTTCATGGTATTCGGAGTGTGATTTTTGTCGTCCCTGACGCCGCGATGTCCCTTCCAGGCGGATGGGAAGCGGCCCTGCCCCCGCCCTGCGGGGTCTTCCTGTTCCGTTCGTAACAGCTTTCGTGCGGGGGAGCAAAGGAAATCAATTCAGCCCGCATAACCCTTTAAACAGGTGATTTGCGGATGGTATTCCCGGCGTGTGTTGCCATTGTTCGTGGCGTGGATGTAGACTCTGCCGTCGAACAGCAACAGCCGCCAATGGGACGGCAAGATTGAGAGATTTTCACGAGCGGAGACAAATCATGACGACCATACCGAACAAGGCGAAGGAGCGGCTGGAAAAGGGAGAATTGGCCCTGGGACTGGGCCTGCGGCAGATGAGGGGCGTGGACATCGGAAGGATTCTGGCCACCTGCGGCTTCGATTTTGCGTTCATTGATCTCGAGCACAGCACCATGACCATCGAGAACGCCGCGGAACTGTCCGTGGCCTGCCACGACGCGGGAGTCACGCCCCTGGTGCGGGTGCCGGGATATGAGCACTACCTGGCTACGCGCATTCTGGATGCTGGCGGAATGGGCATCGTCTTTCCCCACGTGGACACTCCGGAACTGGCCCAGCAACTGGTGAGCAACTGCAAATACCCGCCCATGGGCCACCGCTCCGCCGCCGGCGCCATGCCGCAACTGGCATTCCAGGCCATGCCCCTGGCCGAATCATCCAAGCTGGTCAATCAGCAGACCATGGTGGTCATCATGCTGGAGACCCCGCAGGCCATCGACAATGCGGAGGCCATCGCGGCGATCGAGGGAGTGGATGTGCTGCTGGTGGGTTCCAACGATCTGTGCATGGAGATGGGCATACCCCAGCAATTCGGCGATGCCAAGCTGCACGACGCTATCGGCAAGGTGGTGGACGCTTGCGCCAAGCACGGCAAGCATCCCGGCCTCGGCGGGGTCTATGACGAAGTCAACGCCCCCAAGTTTGTGGAGCGGGGCATGCGCTTCATCCTCTCCGGCGGCGACCTGCCCATCTTCATGGCCGGGGCCAGCAAGCGCTCCCAATTCCTGAGGGGGATCAAGTACTAAGAAACGATATTTAAATTTATGCGGGGGAGCCGGCTCCTCCGCGACCCCGGTTGGGGGTTGTCAGAGGGCAAAGCCCCCTTACCCACTGGGGATGCGAATATTCTTAGTTTTGCAGTTCTAATCTGTTGTTCGTGATTTTTTCAGACTAGCTGACCAGCGCCTCACCTTCGGCAAGGTTGTGGATGGCGCGCAGCATGGGACTATTCTGAGCAAGGAACTCGTCCAGGATGGAAAAGTGGTTCAGTCCGGGCAGCACCAGGTGTTCCCCCGCCAGTCCCTCGGCCCGCCAGGCGGCGGCGTATTCGGTGGAATGGCGCAGGAACTCCTCGGTCTCCGCGCCCCCCACCACCACGCTCAAAGGGGGCGCCTGGCGCGGCAGATGCAGCAGAGGGCTGTGGCGTTCCGCCGCCGTGGCGTCCATCCCAATTGCCTCGTTGAGATAGGAGAGCCGGATCGGTTCCAGCTCGAACAACCCGCTGATGGCGCATCCGCCCCGGATTGGCTGCGCCGGGAGCCCTGCCTCGGCGCTCCAGTCCGTGCCCAGCATCACGGCGGTCAGGTGCCCGCCCGCCGAATGGCCGGAAACGACGATGCGCTCCGGATCGCCCTGAATGTCCTTCACATTGCGGATGGTCCAGGCCACTGCGGCTCGGTTCTGGCGCACAATTTCGTCCATGTTCACGCTTGGAGCGAGCCCGTAGTTGACCATCACCACCGCGAAGCCCGCATTCACCAGGGGTTCGGCGATGAAGCTGAAATCCGCTTTGTCCCGCCACTGCCAATAGCCCCCATGGATGAATAGCAGCACCGGCGCGCCCGGCTCCCTAGGCAGAAAGACGTCCAACTTCTCCGCCTCGCTGGGACCGTAGGCCACGTCCAGCCGGCAAGGAAGTTCCGCGCGCACCCGCTTGCTTTCTATTTCCCACCTGGCCGAGAACTGCTCGTGATCCGGATGGCGGACACGCAGATTGTACTGGGCGTCCAGGGCTGCCTGATCGTATTCTCGGAACATGGTTGGCTTCTCTGCAAGGTGTTGGAACGCTGAATCGTTGTGAGTCCCCACTCTAATCCCGCCATTGGCCGGACACAAGACCACGACGGGCGACGTGGTGCGCAGCACAATTGCCTTTACAATTAATAGGGAAAAGCCCGGGCGGGAAAGTCTAACTCCCGCATTGCGCCGGCCCCCTCCTCGTGGATGCGCGTGGAATCGCTGCCCCGCCACTGGTGCGCCGCGCTGCAGTGGCAGCTAAGGCGCGGGGCAAGCTATTTCTATTAGCAGTTGAGTAGGGTTGCGGGCCGCTCCGGGAAGTCAGCCAGGAAACTATTCAATAATATAGTTGAGCCGCAAGGGCTTCTTGCCCCGTTCGATTTCCAGCGCGATCTCCGACTCGTTCCGGAACAAGGTGAACATGCGCAGCGCCTGATCGGCTGTGGTGAGGGAATCGCCGTTGACGCTCTTGATCACATCGGAGTTCCGCAGGCCCAGCCGCGCGAAAATACTGCCCGGCACGATCCTGCGAATCTGGAAGCCCTGGGGAGTGCCGTCGACGATGTATGGCACCACCCGCGCTTGGTTGAGGAGCACCGAAAAGTTTTCGAAGGCCTTTTCCACATCCGCGCTGGGAAGGCGCATTTCTATGGTATTGCCTTCCTGGGTCGTTGAATAGACCGTGTTCCTGCGGGCGGAATTCCTGGAGCCTATCGAGGCTTTCGCAGTGACGCGGCGGGACCTGCCTTTGTTGGGAATGGCAGCAGTTCTGGACGCGTTGGGGGGAGTAGGCTCACTCTCTCCCATGGACACTGTGTACCGCCGTTTGTTCATGGTGAGGATAATCCGATCCCTGTGAATCCTGACCAGCTTCGCCTGATTCGGCGTGCAATCTCCGGGCGGTGCTTTTTCCAGCAGGGGTACACACTCGTTGCGGCGGTAGATGTGCTCACTGCGGCCGTCCGGTCCGACTACAAATGCCACCGATCCGCGCTTCATAATCATGGTGCCCGTCAGTCTGAGGCGAATGGGCAGTTTTTGGCTGGCCGGCGCCACATCAGGCGCGCTCGCCGGCGCCGTGGTGGTGGTTGGGGCGGCTGCCGTTTTGACCACCAGGGGCGCGGAGCGCTTGGCACGAAACATATTTGTTTCAAGGATGGAATTGAATTCCGAGAAAGTCATTTTGGTGCTGGCGCGCCGCCCGTTGTCGCCGCGTTTACGCTCCACCGGGGGCGGGGTATTGGCCGTGAGTTCCCGCTCCAGCACGTGCGCCGTGGTAACGGACAGAGAGTAGGCCAACCCCATCAGCAGCAATGAATTGACGCCCCACAGGATTGTGCGTATGGAAACCATGATGCGCCGCTTCGGGTTACGTGGGCGGAATACAGCAAGCGAGTATATGCCCTATGGGGTCCCATCACAACCCGAACCCAAGCTGGAGAGGGCGGGCATGACGGATCAGCAAGCGCGCCCGCCGGAAAATCCAGCCATTGTGCTTCTCAATTTCGGGGGGCCGCGGGACCTGCGTGAGGTGCGGGTTTTTCTTTACGAAATTCTAAAAGACCCCAATACCATCCAACTGCCCTTCCCGCAGCCGCTGCAAAATATTCTGGCCTGGCTGATTGCCCGGCGGCGCGCGCCGGAAATCCGCCGCCAGTACAGGGTAATCGGCGGGAAGTCTCCCATCGTGCAGGCCACGGAGCAGATTGCCGCCGCATTGCAGAGCGCCCTCACGGCCGCGGAGCAACCCATGCAGGTATTCATAGCCCACCGCTACCTGCGTGGCTGGAGCAGGCAGACCGCCAGGCACATTACCGCGGCGGGAGTGGACAGCCTGCTCGCCATTCCGCTTTATCCCCATTTCAGTTACGCCAGCAGCGGGTCGTCATTTCAACAACTGGACGAGCAATTGCGGCAGGAGGGCTTTACGGGCCGGGTGTGGGGGCTCCGTTCCTATCCGGCTGGGGTGGGCTATGTGGACGCGCTCGCCGCGCGGCTGGAGGAATGCCTGCGGCAGGGCGCCCCACCTCCAGGGGAGACGGTGATTCTTTGCTCGGCCCATGGTCTGCCCGAAGCCTATGTGAAGGCGGGCGATCCTTATACGCGGGAGTTGCGCAGCACATTAGAGGCCCTGCGCCCGCGCTTTCCCCAGTGGCGATTCGTGCTCTCCTACCAGAGCAGGGTGGGCCCTGCCCAGTGGCTCACGCCCTATACGGACCGCATCCTGTCCGAACTGGGCGCCGAAGGCATGCGCCATGTGGTATTTCTTCCCCTCAGTTTCGTGAACGACCATATCGAAACCCTGTACGAGATTGGTCATACTTATTTTCAGGCCGCCAGGGATGCGGGCATGGCGCCCCACCGCGTGGCCGCCGTGGAAACCCACCCGGCGTTCATCGGCGAGCTTTGCACCGCCGCAACTGAATGGAAGAGTAGCCGGGGCGGACTGCCCTTGGCAGAACTCCTGCCGCCCAGCCAGCACTTCGCGCGTGTGGGGCGCTGGGCTTGGGGGTTGTGGCTGGTGGCGCTCGCCGCGGCGTTGCTGCACGCGCTCCTCTGACAGCGGGCAGGACGCGGGGCGCCACCAGGCCATTTAGGCCCGGCTCTCCCCTGGCGGCGGGGAAGATGGTAGATTGAGGGTGCGGAAATAGGGGTTCCGCCCTTGCAGAATCAGGGACTGTGCCCACCAATGATGGAGAATTGATCTTGAAGTACTGGCTGATGAAAACGGAGCCCTCGGTATTTTCCCTGCAAGATCTTAAGGCCTGCCCGGAGCAGACCGCTGAGTGGGAAGGGGTGCGCAATTACCAAGCCCGCAATTTCATGCGCGACGGCATGAAGAAGGGGGATGCGGTGCTCTTTTACCATTCGGCCACCAAGGTGCCGGCAATCGTGGGCAGTGCCGTGGTAGTGCGGGAAGCCTACCCCGACCACAGCTCGTGGGACCCCGAGTCGAAGTATTTCGATGCCAAGTCCAGCCCGGACAATCCGCGCTGGGTAATGGTGGATCTCCGCTATCAGCAGGAATTCGCGGAGCCGTTGGGGCTGGAGGAACTGCGAAAAATTCCACAATTGAAGGAAATGATGCTGCTGCGGCGAGGCATGCGCCTTTCCATTCAACCCGTCACGAAGCGGGAATACGAGGCCGTCTTGCGGCGAGCAGAGGTAAAATAACCACTCCCTTGTTGGACAAACCTGTGTACAAACCTATGGTTCCAGGAACCGGCGGGCCATGGCGACAACAGCAGGATTAATACTCTGCGGCGGCAAATCCAGCCGCATGGGGTATGACAAGGCCAGCCTGCGCATTGGACCGCGCAGCCTGCTGGAGTTGGCCCTGGAAAGGCTGGGCGAAGTGGCACAGCCGATCGTTTTGTCCTTGGCGGCGGGCGCCGCCCCGCCCTCCCTGCCCTCAGGGGTACTCGCCGTCAGCGACGGGCGCCCGGAGCAAGGGCCACTGTGGGGATTGCTGGAAGGGTTCCGGGCGCTGGAAGGCAAGGCGGAGCAGGTATTGGTGATGCCCGTGGACATGCCGTTCTTTACGCCGCCATGGATGCACAGGCTGGTGGATGGGCTGGCCGGGCAAAAGGCCTGTCTTTTCCAATGGGAAGGTTTCACCAACGCCCTCACGGCCGCCTATCGCCTGGAGTTGTTGCCCAAGCTGGAATCGCTGGTGGCCGAGGGCCGCATGCGCCCTTTGTTCATTTCCGAGGGGGAGCCTGCACGGGTTATTGCCGTGGAAGACCATTGGCGGGAGGGGGATGGGCCGCCGCCGTTGATGGATATGGACACTCCCGAAGCTTACCGCCAGGCCCTGCTGCTGGAGGGAATAGGCAATAGGGAGGGTGTGCCGGTAACCGTGGAAATCCTGTTGCCGCCCGGTCCCGGCTCGCTGGGTCTGAGCGCCATGCCGCCGCTGCCCCTGTTTGCCGCAACCGGAGAGGAGGCGCTGGCCTGGGTGTGGCGACTCTATCCAGAGTTGCAGGCGCGCTACGGAGAGGCCGGCGAAGGAGTCGCCTTGATCGCCATCGGCCCGGACGGCGGTGCGCGGCCTTTGAGCGGCCGGCTGCGGCTTTCCGAAGGCGAACATCTGCGGTTGGACTTGGGTGCATCCCAGTCTTAACCCGCGCAAACTGGAGCGCGCCATGAGGACCGTAATAAAAGCAACGAGAATTGATTCCGGGCAGCGAGGCGCGGTGTGGCCGGCCTCGCCTATGGCGCCCGGACCTGCCCGGGCAGCCGGTATGCAGTTTGTGCGGCAGCTCAGGGTATGGGCCTGTTGGTTGGCGCTTTCCCTGCTGCTTGCTGCCTGTACGGCGTCCGGCACCCTCAAGCCCACTGGAGGAGGATTGGCGGGCGGGGACGCCGCGGCAGTATCGGCGGTGGTGGCTCAGACCCGCGCTCAATTTCCGGCGCTATCTGCCGGGGGTTTGGCCTATACCCAGCGGGATGCTCCCGCAATACTTGACGACAAGGATCTGGAAGCGGTGTTGCGGGGGAGTGGAGTTGGGGTGAGTCCGGGCGTTCAGAAGGGAGACAAAGCCAGCGCGGAATTTACCGTTTTTTTGGACAAGCCGGCCTACAGTTCCGGTTATATCAAGATTTCCGGCGAGATTTCCAAAAATGACGGGGCGGAACAGACTTGGCGCGTCGTGGCCTATGAACACAGAGGCGGAGCGGACGAGGATTTTGAGTTTCTTTACCTGTTGAGGGGACCCGGCGGTAAACTGCGCCACTTGGCAATAATCGGTGGCGCGTTCACAGAGGGCAAAGAAAAATTCCTGGGCATCGAGGGCACCCTCGTGCTTGCGGGGCGGGATGGGAGCCTGAAAGCCTGGCAGCGGGCCTTTAAAATCGATTTCGGGCAGCGCATGCCCCTGGTTCCCGAATATCAGGGTTTGGTGGAAGAGGCGGTGCAGTTGTTCAGCCTGCTGCGCAAGCGCATTCCCGGGCTCGAGTCCCTGCGGGCGCGCAGCGCGCGTGCCGAGCAGGAGCTGGAGAAATTGACCGCCAGCCCTTCGGATGCAGCCAGCCAGGCGAAGAGTCAGAATGCGCAGACGAAGCTGGACGAGCTGCGCACGCAATACGGCGGTGAGCTCAGCGAGGCTGAAAGCATCATGGCGCGGTATTTTGTGCGGCGGGAGAAAATCGCCGGTGCCTACGCTGCATTTACAGCCACCAATCAATACACCTGGGCCTTGCCCGCTGCCCAGCAGGGATTCTTCGATACCTGGAAGGAGGTGGAGACGCACCATCCCCGCATCGACGATCTGGCGCGCCAACTGGTCGGATTGCTCGACGATCCGGGCAAGGTCAACAAAACCCGGGCGGCGGCCATGGATGCCGTCAAGCGCAATAACAATTGGGGCAGGAATCCGGAGAAGCTCCGTTCCAAATTAAAGTAGAATTGCATGCAAGTACCTTGATCATCCCAAGTGCATTTTATGCTTTTATTATTGTTTTGTTATTGGTAAGGAATCAGTCCTTTCCGTAAGAAAATTATCGCTAGGCCGGCCATTGGGGAGTCGGTGTGATCTTGCGCATTTTTGTTATTTTTTGGTCTAACAGGTACGGAGCAGTCGAGACCCAACGCAAAGGAGTCAACTGATGAAATTAAGGTCAATTTTCTCGGCTTCGGTTATCGCCGTCACGGCTATAGCCCTGGCACTTGCCCTGGCGCCCAGCGCCTGGGGACAAAAGAGAGGCGGCACGCTGGTCATGGTGGTTGCCGGACAGCCCCCTGGGTTTGACGGACACCAGGAAGCCACCTTCGCGATGGTTCACCCCACCGCGCCGCACTATAGCCTGCTGATCAAGGCCGATCCCACCGATCCGACGGCGGTAAAGGTAGTGCCGGATTTGGCGACAAGCTGGAAAATCACCGAAGGCGGCAAGGTTTATACGTTCAAGCTGCGCCGTGGCGTGAAATTCCACGATGGCAAGCCCCTCACCGCGCGCGACGTGGTGGCCTCCTTCAGGAAGCTGCACAAGCCGCCCAAGGGCACGCGCAGCCTCAGGAAAGCCTTTTTCGAGATGATCGATACGATCAGCAATCCTGATGACTACACGGTGGTCTTCAGGCTGAAGGATTCCTTCGCCGCGTTCTTGAACGTGGTGTCGATCCCGTTCAACTATGTCTACAACGCGGACCAGTTGGCCCAGAACATGAACTGGTACCAGAAGAACGTGCTGGGGTCGGGGCCTTTCAAATTCGTGTCATATTCCGCCGGTTCCAACTGGGTGGGTACCCGCAACGACAACTATTTCCGCAAGGGCCGACCCTACCTGGACGGATTCGAGGCCATCTTCGCGCCTAAGATGAACCTGCGCGTGCAGGCCATCCGCGGCCGCCGCGCCATGATCGAATTCCGGGGCTTCCCCCCGGCGGCGCGGGACGATCTGAAGCGGGCATTGGGGAAAGACATCCGCGTGCAGCAAAGCACCTGGAACTGCAGCTTGCTGATCACCCCCAACCCCCACAAGAAGCCCTTCGATGACGAGCGGGTACGGCGTGCCTTGAGCCTGGCCCTGGACCGCTATCTGGCCTCCAGGACCTTGTCCCGGATTGCCATCATGAAGACAATGGGCCAGGCGGTGTTCCCGGGCCATGCGCTGTCTCTAAACGCAGAGGAAATTCAGCAACTGCCCGGCTTTGGCAAGGACATCAAGGCCAACCGCGCGGAAGCCAGGCGTCTTCTGAAGGAAGCCGGCGTTCCCGTGGGATTTGAATTTGAACTGCATAACCGGGCCGTGGATCAGCCTTATAAGATTCTCGGTACCTGGGCGGTGGATCAATGGCGGCAGATCGGGCTGAAGGTCGAGCAGAAGGCCGTCCCGACCGGTCCGTGGCGCGCCGGTCTGCGCAAGAACCCGCCTGAATATGAGGTGGCCATTGACGCCAACTGCCAGACGGTGGTGAATCCGACTTTGGACATCAGCAAGTTCATCTCGACGGACCGCAGCGGCAACAACTATGCCCGCTATACGGACCGCGTACTGGACCGGCTGTATGATGAAAACTTCCGGGAAACCGATCCGGTCAAGCAGAAGGAAATTCTGCGCAAGTTCCAAATGCGGCTGGCCACAAAAGCCTGGATCATCCACACCCTGTGGTGGGAGCGGATCATCCCGCATAACGCCGCGGTGATGGGTTGGAATATCAGTCCGAGCCACTATTTGAATCAGGATCTGACGGACGTGTGGCTAAACGAGTAACGCGTCTTCCTAAACCTGTGTAGTTTTGCCGCGCCGCTCCCGGTTAATGTTGCCGGGGGCGGCGCGTTTTTTTGCGGCATTCAATCACTTGCAACAGCTTGAGTTCACCGATGATCCCTCCCGGCCCGGGGGGTTACGCGGCGATTGGGTTCTTGATGCGCAACGGCGGATGCCCGGCGCGTGGCTTAAGCGGCGGGTGAGGAAGGGGAGCTCAGGTCTTCCGGGAATTCGGTGCAAGGGCCAGGAACTCCGCCCGCAAGCCCGGATCGTCCCGCATGGCGCCCAGCATGACGGAGGTGTTCATTATCCCGGAATGATTAACCCCACGTAATTCCATGCAATAGTGGGAGGCTTGCACGGCCACGCCCACGCCTCGCGGCGCCAGCCGATCGGAGAGGAATTGGGCCACCTGGTGGGTGAGCAATTCCTGCATCTGCGGGCGGCGGGCGAAGTGGTTCACGACCCGGGAGAGGTGGGACAGCCCACAATAATAGTTTCCGGGCAGGAAGCCCACGGTGGCGTAACCCACGAAAGGCAGTAGATGGTGGGCGCAAAGGGATTTGACCGGAATATGCTGGAGGGCAATCAGGCCTGTTTGCTGGCCCTCCTCGACGGGATACACCTGTAGCCCGATTTCTGCCTCCCCCAAGCCAGCGCAGATATCCTCGTACCAGGCCCGCGCCGTTTTCAAGGGCGTGTCCTTGAGGTGGGGGTCCTCCGGATCGAGGCCCAGACCCTCCATCACCTGGCGGAATCCTGCGGTCAGCTTGTCCAGGTCCATGGCCTCTTCCCCTTTAGTTGCTGTGATTCGCGGCATGGGGCTGCTTGGGATCGCCTCACAGGATAACCTCTGCCCTGATTTAGTCAACGCCGTGGCGGCGTTCCGGCAAGCCTAGACGGCGGTTGCGGATTCATCCTCATCCAGGGGCTGATCCGAGAAGAACCGTATGAGCCGCTCATGTTCC
Organism: SAR324 cluster bacterium; assembly: GCA_027297205.1. GTDB lineage: Bacteria > SAR324 > SAR324 > SAR324 > JACQKK01 > JAPUIH01. Next base: position 11,450 of record JAPUIH010000348.1, read on the forward strand.
AGACGGGCATCCTCGAAGCCCAATTGCAGGAGCGCTTCCAGATAATCCTGATCGAACAGCAAAAAGCTCATTAGTTCGTTGGGCCGGTCGGGAGTGCCTTCCAGGGTTTTCGCGAAAAATTTCTGCATGGGTGTCAGTGATTCGCGGCGGGAAAGCCTACGCATAAAATACTCGCTCGCCAGGGCCCCGATGTCCTGGCTGGGATAAATGACGAAGGGGATAATCTTGTTGAGCGCATGCACGTTCGCATTCGTTTTCCGCTGCTTTCTGCGCGCGGTGTTGATCAAACTGAGGAAGTTGCTTCCATATTCCTTTTCCACATCGTCTATCAGGTAGTTGATGCGCCGCATCTGCTCCAGGTCGTAATCCAGCTTGTCGATAAAAATCGCGTCCAGCATCGTGCCCAGCACATCGCCCAAAGTGGGCTCCGCATCCGATTGCCACGGTTGTGTGCCAGGGATGGACACCACCCGCTGGGTGTATTGGGTGGACACGACAAGAATGCGGTTGGCGCCCAAATGAATGGCCGGGCTCATGGGAGTGGTCTGGCGCAAGCTGCCGTCACCGTAGAACTGCCGGTTGATGCGGATAATGGGAAAAATGAGTGGAATCGCCGCGGAAGCCAGGACGTGCTTGGGGGACAGGCTGCAAATGATCGGCTCGATGCCGCCTTCCCGAAATTTCGCGCTGGGATGCCTTTCCATGAACAACACAAGCTGCCCGCTCATCATATGTGTGACCGATACCGTGACCGCCTCAATTATGCCGCGTTCGATGTTGCGGTGAATCTGGGGCCACGCCACATTACGGCGCAGGAAATTCACAAACGGAGACGTGTCCAGCACGCTTTTAAAGGGGAAGGGCGTGCGGGTGGAATTGCGCTGTTTGCTCAGAAAGTCCTGCAGCCCAAAAAAATTGGTGGCCATAAAAAATCCGGACTTCACCAAAAATCCTGACAGCGCTCGGACGTCTGTGCGGTAGATGTCCTCATCCCTCAGGATGCGCCATAGATTGCGGATTTGCGCGCCTTGGTAGAGAGGATCGTTGGCCGAGGACGCCATGAAGGCCGTGTTGATGGCGCCCACGCTGGTGCCGCAGTAAAGCTGGAACAGACTGGATCGCGCGATTTCCTTGGGCAGCTGTGTGCGCAGATAATACAGCACCCCCGCCTCGTAGGCGCCGCGCGCACCGCCTCCGGATAGCACCAGCGCGTATTTTAGCGATTTCCGTTTTGCCAATTGAGGAGTCTCCTGTGGGTCTTACCCAGCCGCACCGCGCCCTGCGCTCCCGGCGCTGATATGTTGTGCATGCGCATCAAGGCCGGTGCCCCGCGCGGCGATGCGAATTAGTCGAATCGCTGTACCTGGTAAAATCGATTTTGCTCTGCCCGATCCGCCTCGTAATAAAATGTCCGCCCCGGCACCAGGGGAAACTGATCCTCTAGTTCCTGCATGATCAATGTGAGTTCCGAGCCGTTTTCCTCCATGCGCACGACGGGGTGACGAAACACCCGAGAGTAAAACCGGTTGACGGTTTCGTCTGCGAGCAGTCTTACCATCAAGGTCTGGTCGTTCCATCGTGGCATAACTTCCGGTTCATCGAATTCCCTCAGATGCACCGCGTGACGCCTGATCTGATAAGATTCTTCGTCGGCTACCGTTACCAGCCATTCGGTGAGCCAGGCATTGGCCGGTTCCACA
>JAPUIH010000349.1 GCA_027297205.1 SAR324 cluster bacterium
GTTTCATGACTGCTCCCATCGATATTTTGAGGGTTGTGGCCGCTGGAAAAAATTCTCTGCCGCCCGGGACATCCGCCAGCAATTCCGCGCTATTCCCTGGATTCCTGCCGCTGCGTTGATCCAACCTTCCGTCCCTAATCCGGCTGCGCTCACAAATCTGTGAGACCTCTTACAAGAACGGGCCTCGCCAGCTTGTATGATTTATTGATTTGTGTTTCATCAATATTGTTTTGCACAGACATCAGGCCGGCAAATTAATAATAAACAGTGGCTTACTTTATTTTATTCAATATTCGAGAATTTATGTCGCAAAAACGCCCCTAATCATACTTGTGGAAAATGACCTGTAAAGACAAATCGGGGTGGGCGGATTGATTTCCGCCACAGTGGTTTGCGGTGTGTTCAGTCCTTCGGGTTCGCCCCAGTTTCCGTTTGCGTGGAATTGCGGGCGGCGTGCCATTTGCGCAGCAGGAGCGGGATGAACACCAGGGCGGCCAACACGGCCACGGCGATCACCCCTTTGCGGATCAGGTCTTCGCCCCCCACCAGCGCCTCGCGCCCCGCGTAGCCCAGGTAGGTGTAGGCGGCGGTGCCCGGCGCCATGCAGATCAGGGAGACGATCACGAATATGCGCAAGGGAATGCGGGTCAGGCCGAAGGCGTAGTTGAGAAGATTGAAGGGAAACAGGGGCACCAGCCGCGTGAAGGCCACGAACATCCAGCCCTCGGCTTCCACGCCGGCCTTGATGCGGCCCAACTGGCCCTTGGCCTTGCGCTCCACCCAGTCCGCGGCCAGATAACGGGCCAGCAGGAAGGCCAGGGCCGCGCCGCCGGTGGCGCCGCCCAGGGTATACACTGCTCCCCAGAAGGGACCGAACAGCGCCCCTCCGGCCAGGGATATGGCCAGCCCAGGCACCAGCAGGAGCGGCGCCGCCAGCCACAGTCCAATATAGGCCAGGGGCGCCCACACCCCCAGGACGGCGATGAGGGACTCCAGTTTATCCGGGGAGAGCTGCTCCCGGTAGGTCAGGGCCAGCACGATTCCCGTGACCACCAGGGCCAGCAGCGCCAGCTTTGGCGCGAAGCGCTTAATCATATTTCTCCCACGTGCTTTGCTGCCTGAGGGCCGTCCCCCGGCCGGGCGCGGCAGGCGCCGTCATCCTTCCCGGTCCGTGTCAGGCGCCCCCGCTTGTGCTGGATTCATGAAGGGTTGGGTCAGCAGCCTGGGCAGCCACAGTTCTCGCGGCTCGCGGAACTGCGCGATGCCGATGGTCATCCCCTCGTGCCCCGCGGCGGGCTGGGGACGGTAGGTGCCGAAGAGGCGGTCCCACCAGGGCAGGTTGAAGCCGTAGTTGCTGTCGGTCTCCGCGCGCACTAGGGAATGATGCACCCGGTGCATGTCCGGCGTCACCAGCAGCAGCCGCAGCAGCCGGTCGGCGCCTTGCGGAATGCGTACGTTGCCGTGATTGAACATGGACGTCACGTTGAGCAGCACCTCGAAGATCAACACCCCCAGGGGAGGCGCGCCCAGAGCCAGCACGGCGCCCATCTTGATGGCCATGGAGAGCACGATCTCCAGGGGGTGAAAGCGCGCACCCGTCGTTACGTCAAAGTCCAGGTCGGCGTGGTGCATGCGGTGCAACCGCCACAGCACAGGCACCTTGTGCATAAGCACGTGCTGGCCGTAGATGAGCAGGTCCAGCAGCAGCACGGCCAGCAGCACCGCCAGCCAGCCGGGCAGGGGCAGCGAATGCAACAGCCCCCACCCCGAGGCTTCCGCCCGTACGGCCACCCCCAGCGCCGCCACGGGAAATACCAGCCGCAGCACAAGGGAGTTGCAGACCACGAGGGCCAGATTGTTTCCCCAGCGCAGGGCCTTGGACACCGTCAGTGCCCGCCGTGGCGCGGCCAGTTCCCACAGGGCCATCAACACCAGGATGCCCAGGAAAAATCCGAGCCGGATGGGTGCTTCGTGGCTCATGATGAAATCCGCCATGCCGCTGCTGCGCCTCGGGCCGATCGGTGAAAGGAAATTTACAGCGAATTCAGTCTATCACAGCCCGCCCAGCCGGGCAGCCCACCCGCCCCAAATGGAAATCGTGCGGGTGGGATGCAAATTGTTCTGTAATATTTCCCGCTATCCCTATATCTTGAGTAACGGGCCGCGCGCCATCGGTCCGGCAGGCGGCCTTTCGATCACCACATTGAGTATTTTTTCCGTTTCATGCCGAAACGCACCGATCTCAAATCCATCCTGGTCATCGGTTCCGGACCTATCGTTATCGGCCAGGCCTGCGAATTCGATTACAGCGGCACCCAGGCCTGCCGGGCCCTGAAGGAAGAGGGTTACCGGGTCGTGCTGGTCAACAGCAATCCGGCCACCATCATGACCGACCCGGACCTGGCGGACGCCACCTATATCGAGCCCATCACCATCGACGTTTTGACCGAGGTCATCGCCAAGGACCGGCCGGACGCCCTGCTGCCCACCATGGGCGGGCAAACCGCGCTCAACATGGCGCTGCTGCTCCACGAAAAGGGGGTGCTGGATCAGTATGGAGTGATCCTGATCGGCGCGAACATCGCAGCCATCAAGAAAGCCGAAGACCGGGAGCTCTTCCGCGCGGCCATGAACAAACTGGGAATCAAGGTGCCCGTCAGCCGCGTGGTCTCCTCGGTGGAGGAGGCCATGCAGCTGGTCAAGACCCAGGGCCTGCCCGCCATCATCCGCCCATCCTTCACCCTGGGTGGAACCGGCGGCGGGGTGGCGCGCACGGAGGCGGAACTGCAAGATCAGGTGCAGCTGGCCCTGGCGGCCTCCCCCATTCATCAGGTGCTGGTGGAAGAGTCCGTATTGGGCTGGAAGGAGTACGAGCTGGAGGTGATGCGCGACCATCGGGACAACGTGGTCATCATCTGCACCATCGAAAATTTCGATCCGATGGGTCTGCACACCGGGGACAGCATCACCGTGGCCCCGGCCCAGACCCTCAGCGACCGCGAGTACCAGCACCTGCGGGACCTGTCGATCCAGGTTATTCGCGAAATCGGGGTGGAAACAGGCGGTTCCAACATCCAGTTCGCCGTAAACCCGGCAAATGGCGAGGTGATCATCATTGAGATGAATCCGCGGGTCTCGCGCTCCTCGGCGCTGGCATCCAAGGCCACCGGATTCCCCATCGCCAAGATCGCGGCCAAACTGGCGGTGGGCTACTCCCTGGACGAGCTGCCCAACGACATTACCCGCAAGACGCCCGCCTCCTTCGAACCGTCCATCGACTATGTGGTGACCAAGATGCCGCGCTTCACCTTCGAAAAGTTTCCCATGAGCGATCCTCATCTCACGACCCAGATGAAGTCGGTGGGGGAAGTCATGGCCGTGGGGCGGGTGTTCAAGGAATCCCTGCAAAAGGCCTTGCGCTCCATGGAAACGGGACTGACCGGCCTGGACGCGATGGATTACAGTGGACTGTCGCAAGAAGAGATCGATCAGTTGATCGGCGAGCGACTGAGCCGCCCCACCGAAGACCGTATCCGCTACCTGGCCGATGCGATCCGCGCCGGCTGGGACAACGAGCGCATCTTCGCGGCTTCCTTCATCGATCCCTGGTTCCTGGATCAGACCCGGCAACTGGTGGAAGAGGAGGCGCTGATCGCCGCGTCGGCGCTGGAGACGATCGAGGAAGGGCAGCTGCGGCGCTGGAAGGGGCTGGGATTTTCCGATGCGCGCATGGCCACCCTGCTCGGCTGTGGCGAGTCCCAAGTGCGGGCGCGGCGGCTGGAGCTGGGAGTGCGTCCCGTGTTCAAGAAGGTGGACACCTGCGCGGCGGAGTTCGAAGCGTCCACGCCCTACTTTTACTCCAGCTACGAGCAGGAGAACGAGTCCGAGCGTTCCAACACGCGCAAGGCGTTGATTTTGGGCAGCGGCCCCAACCGCATCGGCCAGGGCATCGAGTTCGACTACTGCTGCGTGCATGCCTCCATGGCCCTGCGGGATGCGGGCTGGGAATCCATCATGGTCAACTGCAATCCGGAGACGGTGAGCACCGATTATGACATTTCCGACCGCCTCTACTTCGAGCCCATCACCTTCGAGGACGTGATGGAGATCGTGGATCACGAGCGGCCCGACGGCGTAATCGTGCAGTTGGGCGGGCAGACGCCCCTCAAGCTGGCCCGGCAACTGGAAGAGGCCGGGGTGCCCATCCTGGGGACGCCTTACGACAGCATCGACCGCAGCGAGGACCGCAAGCGCTTCGCGGAATTGGTCAACAAGCTGGAGCTGAACCAGCCGGACAACGACACCGCCAGTTCTCTGCAGGAAGCCCAGGCGAGCGCCCGGCGCATCGGCTATCCGATCATCGTCAGGCCCTCCTACGTGCTGGGCGGGCGGGCCATGGAGATCGTCCACGGCGAGGAGCAGCTGGAAGAATTCTTCCGGGAGGCGGTCAAGGCGTCGCCGGATCATCCGGTGCTGGTGGACAAGTTCCTTTCCGGAGCCATCGAAGTGGATGTGGACGTGCTCTGCGATGGCAAGCAAGCCGTGGTGGCCGGGCTGATGGAGCATATCGAGCTGGCCGGGGTGCACTCCGGGGACAGCGCCTGCTCCCTGCCGCCCCACAGCCTGCCGGAGGACATCCAGCAACAGATCTGCGCCCAGGCGGTGGCCCTGGCCCTGGAACTGAAGGTGGTGGGCCTGATGAACGGACAGTTCGCAGTGCAGGATGGCACGGTCTACCTGCTGGAGGTGAATCCGCGGGCCTCCCGCACCGTGCCCTTTGTCAGCAAGGCCATGGGCATCCCCCTGGCCAAATACGCCACCCGGCTCATGCTGGGGGAACCGCTGGATGCCCTCACCTTCAACCCCCGGCCCCTGGTGCCCTTTGCGGTCAAGGAGACCGTGTTTCCCTTCGCCAAGTTCCCCGGCGCCGACCCGCTGCTGGGTCCGGAAATGCAATCCACCGGGGAGGTGATGGGGCGTGGCGCCACCTTCGCCGAGGCCTTCCTGAAGTCTCAGATTGCCGCCTCCACCAACGGCCTACGGGCCGACGGACACGTGTTCATGGGTGTGGTGGACGAGGACAAGGCGGCGCTGGTACCGATGGCCCGGTCTTTCCGCAAACTCGGCTATCATCTGCTGGCTACGCCAGGCACCCGCCAGGTGCTCCTGGAGGCTGGCATTGCCGAGGTCACAGAGGCCAGTCTGGAGATGGGGCGGGAGGACAGCTTGTACAAGTATATGGTCGGCGATTCCCTGGCCTTGGTGATCAACACCACCGATTCCCGCAAGCGGCGCATCGACCCCACCCACCTGCGGCGTCTGGTGCTGACCTATAATGTGCCCTACTGCACCACCCTGCAGGCCGCCTTGGCACTGGTGAACGCGCTGGAGGCGATGGGTCCGGAGCGGGGCTTTACCTACGAGCCCCTGCGTGGCTACGACGGCGGTGCAGGCACCAAGAGCCAGAGGAACTGATGAGTGCCGACACATCCCAAAAGGCCATGCGCCTGCCCCGCCCCTCCGCCTTTGCCTTGCTGGCCTCGGG
>JAPUIH010000035.1 GCA_027297205.1 SAR324 cluster bacterium
TTCGCCAGCCGTAGACGTCTTTTATGCGCATTTTGCCATGGATGACTGGTCCCATGGCAGCTATCAAGAGTTGCTATTTATCGTGCCTGCCGATGGGTAATCTCGTAATAATATTTACCCGTATCTAGATTAAGAGCGGGCAACCAGAAACGGGACCCTTAAAATTATGATTGCGAAATGTGGCTACGGATGGAGGCCCCTGCGTCGCCGGCATCGTTGGAGAGAGTGCATGTGTGCGTGAAGGGGGTGTCGGGGCGGAAATATGCTCCCGGCAGGACTTGAACCCACAACAATGGAATCGCAATCCACCGTTATATCCAGTTTAACTACGGGAGCATGGTAGCGGGAGGGGCGCGGGGGATGGTGCCTGCGGGCGCTTCCCACCTTGCCAGCTAAGGGTAGCACGTGCGCCGGGAAATGAAAAGTTGAAACTAGAACCCACCCTCGCACGCCGGCGCGGCGCATCATTTGACGCGGGACGGGGGAGCGTTTAGCATAAGGAACAATGTGTCTGTTTTGACAGGGAATCATGGGGCACCGCACCCCGGCCCCGGTCAATGGCGGCGGACGATACTCCCCACCTCAGGTACTGATGGCGGCAACCCCACCCAAGCCCGAAGGCCAGCACCCGCAGGACGCGCAACGTCAGGCCAAAATCCGCACACGCATCCTGACTATTGTCGGGTTGCTGGTGGTGATCGCCAGCCTCTTCGCCATACTGCTCTATTACTCGGTGCAAAACTGGAACAGTATCGACTCCAACCTGACGATATTCGTCGCGGTCAGTGTGAACATCGTGCTGTTGACCGCGGCATTCTATATGATTCTGCGCAACCTGTTCAAGCTGGTCTACGAACGCAGAAAGCCCCTGGCCGGGGTGGGTCTGAAGACCAAGCTGATCATTGCCTTCGTGGCGCTCTCGCTGCCCTCCACCGTCTTTCACCTGATGGCCAGTGGCTTCATGGCCTTTCTGCTGGAAACCTGGTCCCAGGGTGAACAGAAGCTGGTGCTGGAAAGCGCGCATGTGGTGATGGGCGCGCTGGTCGCGGGAGAGGAGGAGCTTTTGCGCGTCAACGCGGAGAACATTCTCTCCTATCTTCCCGCAAATGAGGAAGCCTATTCGGGAAACGACTGGCTCAACGGTCTGCAACCCCGCCACCAGGGCGGTGTGGTGGTTTATGGCCAGGGCCGGCAGCCGATTGTCAAGTGGGCCTCCGGCAAGGATGCCCTGCAATTCTGGAAGGCGCCGCCGCCGGAGTATTTCGCCAAGCAGGGAGGATTCAGCTGGCGGGAAATCCACCAGGATCAGACCCTGCGGCGCATACTGCTGCCCGTTCCCGACAGCTCGGACAAGCTGATGGTCGAGGTGTTCGAGGTGGCGCCGCAGCATCTGTCCGCGGCAGAGCGGTTGTTGGCGCGGATGGAGCTCACCAACCGTTTCGTGAGCCGCGACCTGTTCCTGCTGGTCGTGAGCGTACTCGTAGTGATTACCCTTTTGATCATTCTGGCGGCGACCTGGGTCTCCTTTTACCTGGCCCGGGGTTTCGTCACACCGGTGGAAAAACTGGCGCGGGGCACCCGCCGGGTCTCGGAAGGCGAACTCGGCTATCAGGTGGACGGCTCCAGCCTGGGGCCGCTGGAAGGCGATTTCGAGGAGTTGGTGGATTCCTTTAACCAGATGAGCCGCCAATTGAAGGACCAGCGTCAGCAACTGGTGGCCACCACCGAAGACCTGCGCAATAGCCACCGGGAACTGGGAGAGCGCAACTGGCTGGTGGAACTGCTGCTGGAAAATATCGATGCGGGCATTCTTTCCGTCAATCCCCAGGGCAGCTTGACTGCCATGAACGGCGCGGCGGTGCGTCTGGTGCAACCCCGCAGCGATCCCTGGCTGGGCCGCCATTTCCGGGTGGTGCTGGACAAGGAACTGGTGGGATTGTTGGAAGAAATGATCGAGCAGTTGCGCGGCGGAGCCGGGCGGCGGATTTCCCGCAACCTCACCGTTGCCCAAAATCGCAAGTCGATGCATCTAGAGGTGACCGCCCTGGCCCTGGAAAACGAGGAAGGGGCCGCGGAGGGCACCGTGGTCATGCTCAAGGACGCCACCGAGGAACAGCGCAAGCACCGGGCGCTGGCCTGGCGGGAAGTGGCCCGGCGGGTGGCCCACGAAATCAAGAACCCCCTCACGCCGATCCAGCTTTCCGCCCAACGCATCCGCCGCAATTACGTGGATCGGGCCAACGGCGATATGGACGTGCTCGACCAATGCACCCAGACCATTATCACGGAAGTGTCCAGCCTAAAGAAAATGGTCAATGAATTCTCGCAGTTCGCCAAAATGCCCGAATCGAAACCCATCCCCGACAACCTCAATGAAGTCATTACCGAGGTGGCGCGATTTTATGAAACCGGGTTGCCGGAAAATGTGCATATTGAACTCAACCTGGGGGAAACGCTGCCGGAGTTTCCCCTGGACCGGGAGCAGATGAAGCGGGCCTTCACCAACTTGATCGACAATGCCGTGGCCTCCTTCCCCGATTCGGCCGAGGGAACGATCATAATTCAAACCGAGGTGCATCCGATCACCCACAGCATCTGCGTGGAAGTGAAGGACGACGGCGCGGGGGTGCCGAAGGAAATTCGCAGCCGGCTTTTCGAACCCTACACCTCCACCAAGGCCAACGGCACGGGGCTGGGGTTGTCAATTGTCAACCAGATCATTTCCGATCATCATGGATACATTCGTTATTTTGACCGCAAGCCGAGCGGTTCCATTTTTTCCATTGAATTCAAGGCCAGCTGAGCCCCCACCGCCTGTACGAAAACCGGCGGTTCCGCACTCAAGCAAAATCCCATGAAGCAGAACATCCTGATCGTGGACGATGAATTGGCCATCCGCAGTTCCGTGCGGGGACTGCTGGAAGACGAGGGCTACACCGTGGACGAGGCCGACACCGGGGAGAAAGCCCTGGCCTGTATTCAGGCGGACTCAGGCAAGCGGGTGGACGCGGTGCTGCTGGATATCTGGCTGCCCAAGATGGACGGCATGGAAGTGCTCAAGACCATCAAGGAAACCCGCCCCGGCATTCCAGTGATCATGCTTTCCGGCCATGCCAGTATCGAAACGGCCGTCAACGCCACCAAGTTCGGCGCTTATCACTTCATCGAAAAGCCCTTCTCGGCGGAAAACCTGGTCCTCACCCTCAGCCACGCCCTGCGCGAGTCCCGCCTGGAGCAGGAAAATGTGCAGTTGAAGCAGGACGTGAGCCGCAACCAGCATGATATTGTCGGCGAGTCGCCGGAATTCACCAGCATGATAGAGCAGATCGGGTTGGCCGCCTCCAGCGATGCCTGGGTGCTCATTCACGGCGAGAACGGCACCGGCAAGGAGTCGGTGGCCCACATGGTGCACGAGAACAGCCCGCGTAAGGGAGGGCCCTTTGTGGAGGTCAACTGCGCGGCGATTCCCGAGGAGTTGATCGAAAGCGAGCTCTTCGGCCATGAGAAAGGTTCCTTTACCGGCGCGACGGCCAAAAAGATCGGCAAGTTCGACCAGGCCAATCAGGGCACCCTGTTCCTGGACGAGATTGGGGACATGAGCCTGAAAACCCAGGCCAAGATTCTGCGTGTCTTGCAGGAGCAGCGTTTCGAGCGGGTGGGCGGTAACAAAACTATCGCAGTCAATGTGCGCGTGATCGCGGCCTCCAACAAGATGCTGGACCAGGAGATCGCCGCCGGGAATTTCCGCGAGGACCTATTCTACCGCCTCAACGTGCTGCCCCTGGAGGT
>JAPUIH010000350.1 GCA_027297205.1 SAR324 cluster bacterium
TGCAAGAAAATGGTGCAGTCACCAAGGTAGCGATAGCCCAGTTCATCGCGGAAGAGGGCAATGATGCGGTTCTGCGCGGCGCGTTCAGGTTTGCCGATATCGCTCATGTCATCCCTTCACCAGATTGAAGCTGATCTGGTAGCGATAGAATGAGATCGATGGCACTGAAACCAGCGCCCAGCGCATCTTCGGGTCCTCATCGAGCGCGATGATCGCGCCCTCCACAGTCTGGTCGTCCTCGGCGACTTGTTCCTTTACAAAGCCCATGTAGCGCAGCACCTGACCGGCGACATAGTAGTAATTGCCAATCACCTCACCGACGCGATAGGAGCCAGCACCGTCTGGGCAGAGCACGATGTCGTCTTGCTTAATCCCCTTCGAGACTGTCCAGAGCGCACCGCAGACAAGCCCCGCTCCGATCTTTGACTTGTCGGGATGCTTGGACAGCTACACTGGAATGAAGTGGTTGTTGAACTCCCGCAATTCTTCGGGGAGCTTGCCGCTGAGGTCCTCGAGAATACCGAAGTCGGTGCCGATGAAGCCGCCCTCCAGGCATTCGGCGGCGTAGACGCTCTTTCGGCCGAGCATCACACGGTAGTAGCTCTTCATACCAAGCAAATCCCTCCGGTAAGCAGTTCCTGCATCATGCCGTGCATGAGCTGGCGGCCATTGTGCCCGTTTCCCCTCGAATACAGACTGCCAGGATGTCGCAAAGCCTACCAGATCAAGGGAAATCAAGGGAACCGAAACCTCCTGTGGGCGGTGCCTTGTAGGCAATGCGGGTCCACTCTGCTAGATATGATGTGGAACGAAGTCACCCAGCAGACGACTGGCCTCATACGCGGATTTATTGCGCTCTGAAGAGGAAAGGAGACTCCCATGCCCTATTCCCTTGCCGAATTCGCCGCCGACTGCCGTGCCGCGCTCGAAAACGATGCCGGGCCCGCTGGGCGGGAAGCCGTGCGCCAACATGTGATGCGCGCCCTCAAGGATGAATCATTCGTCGCCGAGCATATCCCGCCGTACGCGGATGTGGAGCGCAAGATACTTTATGAGGACCCCGAGTTGGGCTTCTGCATCTGCGCCCATGCCCATCAGGGGGCGAAGCAAGGCAAGCCACACGACCATGGGCCGACTTGGGCAATTTACGGACAGGTGGCGGGCGAAACGGAAATGACCGATTGGAATCTGGTCACCCCGCCGCAGAACGGCCAGCCCGGTAAGGTAAAACTAGGCCGCAGCTACAAGCTGGCTCCCGGCGATGCGCATATCTACGATGTGGGTGCGATTCACGCCCCCATGCGTGACGGCGCGACCCGCCTGATCCGCATCGAAGGCAAGAACACGGAGCATGTGACCCGCACGCCCCTGGAGGCGGAATAGGCCGGGGCGTTACGACGAGGCAGGTGCGGCCGCCCTTGCCTCGCTGCGAGCCGGGCATGGCTGGGGACCGCCGAAAAATCCGGGCACAACCCACGGGGGTTCGGCCATAATCCCCGCCCGCGCCTTACCGCGGATCAAACGGCGCCGCTTTTTTGGTTGGGCCGCGGCCAGCGGGTACTGACCAGGGGCAGCACCTCCTCGATCAGCCGCCGCGTCTGCACGAACATATCCTCATCGTCCCGGGCGGCGGGCCGCAAAATAAACTTCGAGGCGCCCGCATCCACAAACTCCGTAAGCCGACCCATGATCGTGGTGGCGTCCCCAATCACAAACTGGCGCATTGGGTCCTGGCCGGTGCGCTTGCGGTAGGCTTCCATCATCCGCTCCACCCCCGGATCGTCAACACGCCCGAAGCGGAACGGAAATGCGGCGCCGTAGTGATCCTCGTCGATAGTGCGGCCTTCCTCGGCCACGGCGGCCTGGATGCTTGCAATGACCGGTGCGACCTCTTCCGGTGTTTCGCGCCCAGCCTGCCAGCCAGTGCCGAAACGCGCCGTGCGGCGGATCGCGGCGTCGGAGGAGCCGCCGATCCACATGGGAAAGTCGGGCTGCACCGGCTTCGGCGAAATGGATGCCCCGGTCAAATGAAAATGCGCGCCTTCGAAGTCGACGCTGTCTTCGCTCCAGAGCCGCCGCACGATTTCCAACCCCTCGTCAGTCTTGCGCCCCCGCGAGCCGGTGTCCTGATGCAACACCTTCCACTCCGGCGCCAGGGGACTTCCAATGCCAAATCCGGGCAGCAGCCGCCCCTCTGACAGCACGTCAACGGTGGCGCACTGTTTGGCGAGCAGCACCGGGTCGCGCAGCGCCATGGAGACCACATTAAAGCCGAACTTCAGCCGCCGGGTGCGGCCCGCCAGTGCGGCCATGGTGGTCATACATTCCAGAATCGGCTCCCGGCTGATCACGCGGTCGGTCTGCCACATGGAATCGATGCCGCCCGACTCACAAAGGTCAATCCAGCGCCAATAGCTCTCCGCCCCGGAAAACGGGAACTCCATCAGACCCAAGCCGACGGCAATCGACCTCGACATATAACTCTCCATGCAAGTGAGGGGGCTCACCGGCGGCGTAAGGCAACGGCGCCGGTGGCCTGACCGGCGGGCGCGCGCAACGCCGTTCCCGCTTGAGAACAGCCTGCCGGAATGGCGCAAAGCCTAACAGATCAGGGGGAGAATGAGGAGCAAGCGGACTGTCTACCTAGCGCATGAGCGGAAATCGGCCTGCAACTCCAGCGTGGCCAGCCAAATAATAGCCGCGGGAGTGAATTTGCAGGTGGAGCAGGGAGGGAATCCACGAATGCATATATGGTGAATCAGCAATCCGCCGGCACGATGTTTTTGCTGTGGGGGCAAACGCGGGGGCTAGCCGTCCAGACAGCCCATGCCCGGACCCTGGGGCATGCCCAGATTGTGGATCATTTTCTTGTACTCGATGTCCGCCTGTACCTGGGAGTACCAGACATAGCCATAGGCCGCCGAGGCGGAGAGCGTCAGCAGGACCAGCACGAGCAGGGGCAGCGCCCAGCGGGTGATCCGGATTTTGGTTATCATGGGCCACTCCTGAAAAATATGGGGATGTTTCCGCGCCGGACGAATTCGCGCCCGGCGGACAACTCGTTGCTATTGTCTACTACGGCCAGCCCCGGAATGGAAAGGGGAAAAGCGCCGCTTAATGCGGGGAGGCCGGGGCAGAGGGGAGAAACCGGTCATACCCGCAATTTCGGGTCGAGCACGTCGCGCAGGCCATCACCGAACATGTTAAAGGCGAAAACCGAGAGGGTAATGGCCAGGCCTGGGAAAATGGCGGTATGGGGTGCGGACCTCGCATATTGTTCGGCCGAGCCTTGCAGCATCAGTCCCCAGGCAGGAGTGGGTTCCTGAACCCCGAGGGCCAGATAAGAAAGCGAGGCTTCCAGCAGTACCGCCTGGCCCATGAAGGCGGTCAGCATGATCAGGTAAGGCGCCATTACATTGGGCACCATGTGCTTGGATATAATCCGCCAGTGTGATAGCCCCAGAGCCCGTGCGGCATCCACGTAGGGTATCCCCCGCAACGACAAGGCGCTGGCGCGCACCACCCGCGCGCAGCGGGGGATCATGGGAATGGTAATTGCGACAATGACCGGTGTGGTCGTCACGAACAATTCGGGCCAGAGCCATTTCAGGGACTCCGGCAGAAAACCCATCTCCACCCTTGGAACGATTGAGACGATCGCCAGGGCCAGCACAATCAGGGGAAAGGACATGAAGACATCGACGATGCGCTGGATCACCAAATCGGTCTTCCCCCCAAAATAGGCGCTGGCAACGCCGACCACCAATCCCAGGGTGGACCCGATCAGGGAACACACAAATCCAACCAGCATGGCCGTCCGCGCGCCAAAAATCATGCGAGAGAGCAAATCCCGGCCGTTATCGTCCGTTCCCAGTAAGTGCTGCGCAGATGGGAGGGCGTTGAATAACTCGTAGTCGAGTTCAAGGGGGTGATAGGGGGCGAGCACATCGGCGAACATGGCGATGA
>JAPUIH010000351.1 GCA_027297205.1 SAR324 cluster bacterium
CGGCTCCCTGGCCGATGCCAACGACGAGGCCCAGTTCGCCGAGCTCCGCACACTGGGTGAACTTACCAAGGTCGCCTGGAAACACGACGTTCAGGTCATGGTCGAGGGTCCCGGACACGTGCCCATGCACATGATCAAGGAAAACATGGACAAGCAGCTGGAAATCTGCGGGGAGGCGCCCTTCTACACCCTGGGGCCGCTTACCACGGACATCGCGCCGGGCTATGACCATATCACCTCGGGCATCGGCGCGGCCATGATCGGCTGGTTCGGCACGGCCATGCTCTGCTACGTGACGCCCAAGGAGCATCTGGGCCTGCCCAACCGGGACGACGTGAAGGAAGGCATCATCACCTACAAGATCGCCGCCCACGCCGCCGATCTGGCCAAGGGTCATCCCGCGGCCCAGATCCGCGACAATGCCCTGTCCAAGGCACGCTTCGAGTTCCGCTGGGAGGATCAGTTCAACCTGGGCCTGGACCCCACCCGCGCCAAGGATTTCCACGATCAGACCCTGCCCAAGGAGGGGGCGAAGATCGCCCATTTTTGCTCCATGTGCGGCCCGCGCTTCTGTTCCATGAAGATCACCCAGGAAGTGCGGGATTACGCCAAGCAAAAGGGGCTGCAAGACCTGGATCAGGCCATGCAGTCGGGCCTGCAGGAAAAGGCGCAGGAATTCGAGGCGCAGGGCGGGGAGGTCTACAAAAAGGTCTAGGGGCGGGAGCCGTGGCCTTCCGGTGGGCCGGCGTCATTGTTTACCGGGTCGCAGACCATAGCCAGATCGCGGCCGGAGAGGATGCCCGCCACATCGTTGGGTTCCTTGATCACCACCACGTGCCGGTTTTTCTCTTCGGTCATCATCTTGAGGGCCGTGGCCAGGGTATGGTCCACCTTTACCCGGGCCGGATTCTAGTTCATCAAATCGCCCACATTCATATCACACCCCGTACCGTGAAATTCCCCGCGCATGCTTGCCGCCGATAACGGCCATAGCAGCGGCAACCCGGGCAAGATGTCTTCCCAAACACTCTCGCGGTCGTGGCGTTCAATAACCATTATGGCAGCCTGGAGTCCCGGCCCGCCTTGGCGGCGAAGGGATGGGCGGAGCCCTCAAGCGTTGCCGGAACCCGCCCTTAATAAACGCCGCCAGACGTCCCTTGGAGCGGCTAATATTTGACAGAGGGCGGCCCGAGCGCATATAGAACCAATGAACCCGATAACCTGCGGCGCAGGGCCAAAGGCGTGATTCAGCGCTCCGCGCGGCAGCGCGGAGGCGCATGGCCACGCGGCGCTCTTGCCCGCGCTGAGGAGATTACGCGAATTTCATGACAATCCCATCCCTTACCGGAGCAAGCACCGCGAGGCGGCAACCATGACGCACGATATCGTGATCGTAGGAGGCGGAGGCGCCGGTCTGCGCGCCGCGATTGCCGCAGCGGAAGAGTCCAGCAACCTCTCCATCGCCATCGTTTCCAAGGTATACCCGATGCGCAGCCACACGGTCTCCGCGGAGGGTGGGGCGGCGGGCGTGCTGCGGGAGGACGACACGCTGGAATTCCATGCCAAGGACACCATCTTCGGGGCGGACTTTCTGGCGGATCAGGACGTGGTGGAAACATTCGTGAAGGAGGCGCCCGGCGAACTGGTGCAACTGGAGCACTGGGGCTGCCCCTGGAGCCGCGACCCGGACGGTAAGCTCAGTGCGCGGCCCTTTGGCGGCATGAGCGTCAACCGCACTTTGTACGCCGCGGACAAGACCGGCTTCCACATGCTGCACGCTCTCTTCCAGACCTCCCTCAAGTACGAAAACATCGTCCGCTACGACGAATGCTTCGTGACCTCCCTGCTCGTCGACGATGGGCGGGTGATCGGCGTGACCTCCCTCAATTTGTATACCGGCAAGGTGGAAGTGGTCGCCGGCAAGGCGGTGATTATGTGCACCGGCGGGGGCGGACGGGTCTTTCCCTTCACCACCAACGCTTCCATCAAGACCGGGGATGGCATGGCGGCCGCCTACCGAGCGGGGGCGGCCCTGAAAGACATGGAATTCGTGCAGTACCACCCCACGGGGCTGCCGGGCACGGGCATCCTGATCACGGAAGCCTCGCGGGGCGAGGGAGGGTGGCTGGTCAACAAACACGGCCATCGCTATCTGGAGGATTACGGCCTGGGGCCGCCCTCGGACACGCCCGTGAACCGCAAAATGGAGCTCGGACCGCGGGATATTCTTTCCCGCTGCCATATGCAGGAGCACATGAAGGGAAATACCTTCGAGGGCGAGTACGGCCATTACGTCCATCTGGACCTGCGCCATGTGGGCCGGGAGGTGATCGACGGCAAGCTGCCCTTCGTGCGCGAGCTGGTGCGCAATTACGTGGGCATCGACCCGGTTTACGAGCCCATACCCGTGCGCCCGGTGGTGCACTACATGATGGGCGGCATTCACACGGACATCACCGGCAAGACCACGCTTAACGGCCTCTATGCCGCTGGGGAAACCGCCTGTGTATCCATGAACGGCGCCAACCGGCTGGGCTCCAACTCCCTCACGGAATTGCTGGTGTTCGGCGCCCGCTCGGGCCGCGCCGCCGCGCAATTCGTGGCGGGCCAACAGGCCCCGTCCGCAAGCGCCCTTGAGGCCCTTGCCAAGGACGAGCAGCGGCGGCTGGACAGCAATTTCATGAAGAAGGAGGGCGGCACGGAGGAAATCGCACAGATTCGCGAGGAAATGCAGGCCGCCATGGAGGAAGGCGCCGGAATCTACCGGGACGAAACGCGCATGAAGGCCACCTGCGACAAGCTGAGCGAGTTACGCGGCCGCTTCGCGAACATCAAAATTGTAGACAAGAGCGAAGTATTCAACACGGGCATCACCTCCGCCCTGGAACTGGACTCCTTGCTGCACGTGGCGGAAACCGTGGCCCACGGGGCCCTGTCGCGCAAGGAATCCCGTGGATCGCACACCCGCACCGACTTTCCTGACCGGGACGACGTGAACTACTTGCAGCATTCCATGTGCTACCAAACCCCCGACGGACCGAGGGTCGAGTACCTGCCGGTCACAATCACCCGCTGGCAGCCGGAAGAACGCAAGTATTAACCAACCAGCCCGCAAGACAGAGGACAAGCATGAGCGAAGAAACCATCACCTTGAACGTCACCCGCTTCCGGCCGGGGCAGGACAGCGAGCCGGTACTGCAGAGCTACACCATCCCCTACCGCAAGGATTGGGTGGTGCTGGACGCCCTCAACCATATCAAGGACTGGGTCGACCAGACCCTCAGCTACCGCTGGTCCTGCCGCATGGGGGTGTGTGGAAGCTGTGGCATGATGGTCAACGGCGAACCCAAGCTGACCTGCTCCGCATTCCTGCGTGAATACTATCCCAATCCGGTCACCGTGGAGCCGCTGGTCAATTTCCCCGTGATGCGCGACCTTGTGGTGGACATGAGCGATTTCATGGACAAGCTGAAGAGCGTCAAGCCGTGGCTGATCCGGGAGGAGGAAAAGCCGGTTTCCGAAGGCGAATACCTGCAATCCCCTGCGCAGTTGGGCGTGTACAAGCAGTTCAGCCTCTGCATCAACTGTATGCTCTGCTATGCGGCTTGCCCCGTGTACGGCCTGGAGCCGGATTTCATCGGCCCGGCGGCCCTGGCCCTGGCGCACCGCTATAACGAGGACTCCCGCGATCAGGGGAAGGAGCAGCGCCGGGAAGTGATCGCCAGCAACGAGGGCACCTGGGATTGCACGTTCGTGGGCGAGTGCTCCGTGGTCTGCCCCAAGCATGTGGACCCCGCCGCGGCCATACAGCGGCTCAAGGTGGACAATACCAAGAGCTGGATTAAATCCCTGCTGCTGCCAAAAGGGGGACGGGCATGATAAATCGACCCGACAAGGCAAAACTTTACTATCCACACATGCCGGCAACCTGGTGGTTGCGCAAGCGCAGCTATTTCATGTTCATGCTGCGTGAATTTACCAGCGTCTTCATCGCCATCTACCTGGTGGTGTTCCTGATCAGCCTGTACCGGCTGGGCCAGAGCGAAGCCGCTTACGCCGCCTTCGTCGACGGGCTGAGATCTCCCGGCTGGCTGGCGTTCCATTGGGTGGCGCTGCTTTTCGCCATCTACCACTCCGTGACCTGGTTTCTGTCTTCCGCGGTGGTGCTCTCCCTGAGGCTGGGCACCTGGGAGGCGCCGCGCTGGCTGGTCGCCGGCGCGCACATTGGGGGCTGGCTGGTGGTGTCGGTGGCGATCCTGATCCTTTACACCGTGTTATGAGTTTGGGCGATGCGAAACATTAAGAACTTCGAGGCCCTGTGGTGGGGGCTCTTTTCCGCCGGCGGCGTGGTGGCCGCGTTTTTGGTGCCCATTCACATTATTCTCTCCGGGCTGGGGGCGCCCCTGGGCTGGCTGGAGGATTCTCCGCAGGTTTACCAGCTCTGGCCGGTGCGGCTGTATCTGTTCGTGCTGATCGCCCTGCCCCTGTTTCACTGCGCGCACCGCATCTACCATACCCTGCCGGAAATTGGCCTGAAGGTCATATCCAAGCCCCTGGCCGTGCTTTGCTATGGGGGCTCCTTAGTAGGCACCCTGGTCACGGTCTGGGTCGTGGCGAGCCTGTAGGCTGCCCCCTGGAGCTTGCGGCGGATACAGGGGGCGGAAAGAGAGCGGGGAATGAACGCCGAGCACCTGGAACGCCTCACCCAGGCCCTGCACCGGGCGAGGCCGCGCCTGTCCCACACGCACGAGCTGAAATTTAAACCCGTGTTCGGGGCGGTGGCGGGCTATGTGCACCATCACATCTTCATATCCTGCGGAAACTTCGGCCTGGCCCTGAAATTGCCGCCCGGCCGCTGCACCGCCTTGCTCGCTGAACAAGGGTGCAAGCCCTTGCGTTATTTCCCCAACGGTCACATTAAAAAAAACTATGTGGTGTTACCTGGGCGCATCACCGGAAATGCCGTCCTATTTAAAGCGCTGGTGAATGAAAGCATTGCCTACGTGGTGCAATAAGCCGCCCGCACGCCTGCGCACCGAGGCCGGCTGGGCGGAAAGGCCATCCACAGCTGCTCACGAGTCTTCCAGTTCCCCTAGCAGGGTGTGATAGCTATCATAGCGGGCCTGCGTAATGCGGCCTTCCGCCACTGCCTCTCCGATGGCGCAGCCCGGCTCCCCCCGGTGCAGGCAGTCCCCAAACCTACAGGCCCCCAGGAAGGGCCGGAAATCCGGATAGTGCCGCGCCAGATCCGCCGCGGCCACGCCGTGCAGGCCGAATTCGCGCACGCCGGGGGAATCGATGGCGAAAGCCCCGCCACGCAGGGGAATCAGCCGGGCCGTGCTGGTGGTGTGCCGGCCCAAGCCCTTGCTGCCGCCGGCCACTTCGCCCACGGCCATTTCCCGTTCCGCCAGGGCATTGAGCAGGCTGGTTTTGCCCACTCCCGAATGCCCCACCAGCACGCTCGTCTTGCCGGCCAGGGCTGACTCCAGCCCGGCCAGGGTTTCGGGCTGCAGCGCCGCCGTTCCCAGCACGGGGATGTCCAGAGCGCCGTAGACCGCCTCCAGCTCGCCCAATTCATCGCGCTCCGCCAGATCGAGCTTGTTGATACAAATCAGTGGAGTCAGCCCGGCCATGGCGGCCGCCACCAGTAAACGCTCCACCAGCCCCGCCCGGAAGGGAGGCTCCCGCAGGGAAGCCACGATCACCAGTTGATCAACGTTCGCGGCCAGCACCTGGGCGGAGGCTGGGGTGGAGCGGCCCCGGTGCGCGGCCCTGCGCTCCAGTTGGGTACGGCGGGGATGCAGCGCGCTGATCGTGCCGCCGCCGTCCGCATGCACCAGGAAATCCACCAGATCCCCCACCACGGGCCGGGCTTCACGCCGAAAGCGCCCCCGCAGTTTGCACACCCATTCCCGGCCTTCCCGCAAGACCAGATAGTAGCCCGTATACACCGCGGCGACACGCCCCTGTAGAGTCTCCAAGTCGGTGGAAGAGGGCTCCGCTCCGTCCCGGCTGCTCTCTGGATGCGAGGTGCGCTTGCTGCTCATAGACGCGATCCTAACACCAAAGCACCGTGGGCGCACGGCCGGACGGCAGGGCACCGCCGCGGCGCGGGATGACATTAATCCGGGGAAATGCCATAATCCCGCCGAATTCCGTCCATGACGCCAGGCCGGCATTTCTTTGCTTCCGCTTTCACCCATCATCCAGCAATGGAAACCGAGTCCGCACCCTCCACCCCGATCCGCCCACATGGTTTGAAAGGACTGTTTTCACCGAGGCTTGCGCTGATCGGACTGGGTGCGGGGCTGCTCAACGGCCTGTTCAGCATCGGCGGTGGAATTTTGCTTGTGCCGGGCCTGATTATTCTGAGAAACGTCACCCCCCGGGTCGCCGTATCCACCTCCCTGGGGGCGGTGCTGCTGATGTCCATCGTGGCCCTGGCCGCCCATGTCTACGTGTCCGGCTTCAGCATGAGCCTGGAGGGCGCCGGGCTGCTGATCCTGGCCGGCATGGCCGCCGCACAACTGGGGGGTTGGCTGCTCAACCGCCTTTCCCAACGCTGGATATTTTTCATATTCTCCGGGTTGACCCTTTTCAGCGCCGCGCACCTGCTGGCGCTGGCTCTTGCAATTGTGCCGCCCCTTTCCCATGGAGAACCTCCGCTATGGAGTTATCCCCTCATCGGAGCCGTATCGGGTGTGTTTTCCGGGATGCTGGGGGTGGGGGGAGGTGGACTAGCAGTGCTTGCATTCTCCATTGGCTTCGACACGCCCGTGCTAGGCGGTTTGCCGATGGCGCTGGCCGTCAATGTGTTCAACTCTCTCTCCGGCGTGCTGGCCCAGGCCGGAAAAGGAAACGTGCTCTGGTCGGATGTGTTGCGCATCTTTCCTGCCACCCTGGTGGGCATCGCCGCGGGTGTGGCGCTGTCCGTGTGGCTCCCCCCCGACGGCCTGCGCATCATATTCGCCTTGTTTTTCGTCTATATCGGCACGAGCATGTTCAAAATGGGATGGCGGCAATAATTGCGGCCACCCGGTCGAAATCGGTGAAGTATATTATGCGCCACATTAATAATTATTTTGAGAAGATTCGCCCCTAAAGCCCCGGTTTGAAAGGCGATAGGGAATTTTCGCGGCTAAACCTGTCAATAAAATCCGTAAAGGTTTTCGGCAGCGCCACATTATTCAATTTAAAATTTCACATGAAATTTCAATTCGTTAGGAATAAATCATTGATATGATTGACACACACTTATAAAAAAAATTAACTGGGTTTCCATGTAAGAATATTAATAACTGCAATTGATCTTTGAGAACAAGACTTAAGCGTATTTTTCATCTTTTTTGCTTTTTTTTGTTTGAATTCCTGCATGCGCGTGTGATTCATTACACGGGCATGGAATGACGGTTCGCAGTTCTGAAATGCATCGTTTCGGCAGGTTCCGCTAAAAGGAGGGGCTGACCGAAACAAGCCGTTTTCGATTGGATTTTCGCTGTGGACACCTCGCATGAGGATATCGGCCCGCGGCGGCGGACCCCAGGAGAGGTCATTCCATTTGGGAAGTTTTCGTGACGGCTTGGTTCTCGCTGTCACGACGGCACTGACTACCTGAAATTACCGAAATCGTCCGGTTTTTCCCTGAAATCAGGGCGAAAACTGCGTTCCTAGAACTTCGTCTACAGTTGTGTGCCCAGCGCATGTATCAGTTTAGCAGCGTCACCAAGTCAAATCACGGCATTGCGCGCCACCTACGGACCGTGCAGCTGGAACACTCCCTGCGGGAGCTGTTTTCGATTTACGACTATGTGGGCGGCCCCACCCCGGAAGCGGAAAGGGCCATCGTGGCCCGGGTCGAGCAGTGCCTGAGCGGAGCGAGCCAATCCAGGCATCTGGCGCAGAGCCAGTTGTACATACTACTGCGCGCAAAGGACATGCACCGCTACGTCACCGAAGACGTGGATCTGGTGCCGCTCAAACTGCAACTGCTGGAGCACCAGCTGTTTCAGCACAGCCCGGAAGAACGCTGGGCGGCCTGCCGGGAGCTCCTGCTATCCGGGCTGGATCAGATTTGCGGGGTCGCGGTGAGCGGCGTTGTCAGCAACTACGAACTGTACAAGCAACAGATTAGCCTGCGCGGCGGGCGGCTGGGCAGGATGCTGCTCACCGTGGCCCTGTTCAATTTCGACCTGGACGAAGAGCAGCCCCCGGCGAACCTGCGCCTGCGCTTTCTGAAAGGCCGCTTCCCCGAGTACTGCTGGGAATCCACGGCGGAAGAGGGTTCCCTCATGGCGGGGGACAATCCATGGGCATGGAGCCCAGCCAACCCCCTCTGCCGCTGGGAGTACCTGGGCGCCGACCTGCTGCATGCCCTGCTGCGTCGGTGCAACGGCAATGGTGGAAACCAAAACGCCGGAGGCCTGCCGCGGAGGGCGCTCCCACGGGCGGGGGAGCAGGAGGATTCCGCCCATGTGTATTGTCAAATTGGCCGGGAGAGTAACGTTACCTCCCAGATAGATCAGATGGAACTGTTCCCCGTGCAGCCGCAAACGTTTCTTATCGAGCTGCAACGCCAGGTGCATCGGAGCCACGGCGCGGAGGGTGTGAGGCTGTTCGCTTTGCTGATGGAGCAGCTGGGCAGGAGCACCTGCGGAGAGTTCCTCTCCCTGGCCATTCCGGAGATCGTACAAGGCGCGGGGGGCGCCGCCGTCCCGGCCCGCAAGCTCAAGGAGCGCGGCAGGCGGCTGTGGGCGATCCTGGAAGCTCTGTCCCAGGTGGAGTTGATGCGCGTAACCGGCGAGGGTGGCGCGTGCAGTTCCCGGAAGTCGCGGCTGGTCAATATCCTTGGCACCGCCAATGACCGGGTAGCGGCGGCGCCGGGAGGGGATGGCGGCGAGGCTCCACAAACGGTGCAGGTATTGCTGGATCCATATTTCCATCAGGCCCCGGGTGGCAACCTGGCACGGGCCTACCGGGAGCTTCCAGATGTGCTGCTGGCCGCTTCCCCCAAGGACCATCCCTACGCCCTGGGCCTGTTCGTCTACTTGCGGCAAGCCTGGGAAGCGGAGTGGGAGCAGGGGCAGGGCGTGCTGCGGCGTCCGGCGAAGCAGCTTTTCCGTGAAGCCGGCTTCTGGCTCAAGGACAACGCCCGCTACCGCTCCATCGAAGCGCTCAAGCGTGAGTTGGGTTACCTGAAGGAGTTGGGGCTGCTCCGCGCCTGGCGTCTCAACCGCAGTGCCATGCGCGACGCCCTGGAGGATGACTACAGGCTGGAATCTCCTGCGCGCACCTCCGTGCCGGAGCGGCGCCTGGTGAGTGCCGGTGGCGCGCCACCGGCCTCGGCGCCCGGCGGAGGGTGAGCAGCAGCGAAGGAGGGGTGGGCTTGAATGGTGACGTTCATCATCGGAATGATGATCAACTCAAGGATGAGTGGCGCCCATTCAAGTCCACTTCTCGGGGATGAGGCAAGATGGCCCAACCCACCCCACACTCCGGAAAAGTTGCGCTGGTAACCGGCGCCGCACGCGGTAACGGCCTGGCAATCGCCCAGGCCCTGGCCCGCGGCGGAGCCACCGTGTATCTGGCCGACCTGGACAGTCCCCTCCCCGAAATTCCATATCCCCTCTCGCACCGGCGCACCCTGGAAGATGCCGTGGAGACTCTCCGTGCGGCTCATCCGCGGGTGTATCCACTGATTTGCGACGTACGTCACGAGGATCAGGTACGGCAGGCCATTGGGGAAATTGAGCGGGCCCAGGGACACCTGGACATCCTGGTCAACAACGCCGGAGTGCTGGCGCTCAATCCCATCGCCGAGGTCAGCGAAGCCCAGTGGGATGTACAAATGGACGTGATCGCCAAGGGGGCCTTTCACTGCTGCCGCCTGGCCCTGCCCGGCATGAACGCCCGCGGCTGGGGGCGGGTGATCAATATCGCCTCGGTGGCTGGCCATCGCGCCATCGGCCTGGGAGTGGCCTACACGGCGGCCAAGCACGCGCTGATCGGGCTCACGCGGGCCCTGGCCATGGAGGTGGCTCAGCAGAACGTCACGGTGAACGCCGTATGCCCCGGCACCGTGCCCACCCCGCTCATCGAAGGCACGGCGCAGGCCCTCCACCTGACGGCACAGCAGGCGCTTGAGCGCTTCAGCGCACGCCATCTGACCGGCCGACCGGTCTCGCCCGAGGACGTGGCCGCCGCGGTGGTCTGGCTGGCCTCCGAAGAGGCGGCGCGGGTCACGGGCAGTTCACTGTTCGTGGACGACGGCTGGCATGTGCAATAGAACGGCTGCCAGGCGGTCTTATCAATTGTTTTTACGAATCCTTTTCCCATCTTGACGGAAAGGGGAGGAGGGGATTATCTTTGAGGCTCAGGACAATATCCTTCTCACCCTTGCGACGAGGCCGTATTGCGCGCCAATTTGCTGCAAGACCGGAAAGCCCTCCTGCTGGCCGTACAGACCCCCGATATCAGTGACGCCGACCTGGCCGATTCCCTGCAAGAGTTGGAAGATCTTGCGGCGAGCGTGGGCTGCCGAGTGGTGGGCAAGATGGTACAGCCGCGCGCCCGCATTCATCCGGGCACCTACCTGGGCAAGGGCAAGCTGGAGCAGGCCAAGGCCTCCATGGGAAATTGCGGGACGGACCTGGTGCTGTTCGACAACAATCTCACCCCTTCCCAGGGCGACAATCTGGAGCGGGCGCTGGGGGAAATGGTCATGGACCGCACCCAGCTTATCCTGGAAATCTTCGGGCGCAACGTGCGCACCCACGAGTCGCGCATTCAGGTGGAATTGGCGCAACTGGAATACATGCTGCCGCGGCTGGTGGGTATGTGGGCGCACCTGGACCGGGAGCGGGGTGGGATCGGCGGCACCAAGGGCGCGGGGGAAAAGCAGATCGACATCGACCGTTCCCTGATCCGGCAGCGCATCGCTCGTCTCAAGAAAGAGCTGCGCCATATCGCCCAGGAGCGGCATACCCAGAACAAGCGCCGCTCCAACTGCTTTCTGGTGAACCTGGTGGGCTACACCAACGCGGGCAAGTCCACGCTTATGAACCGGCTCACCAGCGCCGGGGTGACCGTGGAGAACCGCCTCTTCGCCACCCTGGATCCCACCACGCGGGTGCTGACCCGGGAGAACCGCCCGCCGATCCTGCTCTCGGACACGGTGGGCTTCCTGAAGCGCCTGCCTCACGAGTTGGTGGCCTCCTTCCACTCCACTTTGGAGATGGTGCGCGACGCGGACCTACTGCTGCACGTGGTGGACATCAGCCATCCCCAGTACGAGGAGCAGATCGCCATCACGGAGGAGGTGCTGCGGGAAATCGGCGCCGCCACCAACCCGCGCATGCTGGTGTTCAACAAGACGGACCGCCTGGACGACAAGCTGACCCTGCGCGTGGCGCGCAAGCGGAACCCGGAGGCCGTGTTCATCTCCGCCCTGCAGGATGACGGCGGCGAGCTGATGGCGCACATCAACGCATTCTTCGAAAAATCCATGGTGACCACGCCCCTGCTGCTGGAATACGCGGACTACGGCGATCTATCGAAGATTTACAAGTGGGGCCGCGTGGATGAGTTGCGCTATGAGGATGACGGGATTCATCTCACGGTCACCTCCACGCCGGCGAACCTGGAGCGCATCCGCTCCCAACTGCCCGCGGCCCGCTAAATTCCGGCAAGGCGTAAAAGCTCAACAATAAGGTGCCCATGACCAAGATTGCCCTGGTGCAAACCACCACCACCAGCGACTTTGAGGCCAATCTGTCCACCGCCCTGGAGCGGGTGGAGCAAGCCGCGGCCGCCGGCGTGGAACTGGTGGCCTTTCCCGAGGTCTTTCTGTTCATCGGCGGGCGGCAGGGCAAGCTGGACAACGCCCTGGATGTCGAGGGCGAGGTGGTGGGGCGCTTCCGGGAGGCCGCCAAGCGCCACGGCATGGCCATCCTGCTGGGCAGTATCCACGAGCGCATCCCTGGCAACCCGCATAAGGTACACAACACCTCCATCTGGATCGACGCCCAGGGCGGGATCGCGGGCACTTACCGCAAGCTGAAGCTGTTCGACGTGGCCCTGCCGGAGGTGACGATCAAGGAGAGCGACACCATCGAGCCGGGAGATGCCCTGCCACCTGTGCTGGACACCGCCATCGGCAAGGTGGGACTGACCATCTGCTTCGATCTGCGCTACCCGGATTTGTACCAGCATCTGCGCCGCCAGGGCGCAGAGATCGTGTTCGTGCCTTCCAGCTTTACCGCGCCCACCGGCGCGGCCCATTGGGATACCCTGCTGCGCGCCCGCGCGGTGGAGAACCAACTGTTCATCGCCGCCCCGGCCCAATGGGGGGTGCACAATCCCAAGTTCACCTCCCACGGCCATACGGCGCTGGTCAACCCCTGGGGCGGCACCACGGCCCTGGCCGCCAACAAGCCGGGGATTATCATCGGGGAGATCGATCTGGAATATCTGGAAAAGGTGCGCCGAGAGCTGCCCATGGGTGTGGTGGAGGGCTGAGCGGCTCACGGGCGACGGCCGCGTGGAAGTGGGGGCTTCTCCCCCACGCTCCCAGCAGAGGCCGCGGGCCCCTGCACCCCGTTCAAGCCAGGTTTGGCTGGCAGCCAAACATAGCTCCAATTAGGAGGGGTATGGGCGAACGCAACACTGCGAGTCTCGCGTTGCTTCCCCTAGATTTTACCTCGTGGATTTTTCGCCCTATGCCACAGCAAATAAGGGTGGCACGGACA
>JAPUIH010000352.1 GCA_027297205.1 SAR324 cluster bacterium
CGGCTTGATGTCAGGGGCAGGCCAGCGGGGTTCCTGCACCCATCGTCCGGCCTTTTCCGGCAGAAACCCCTTGGGCGCCATGAACTCATGCATGAACGCGCGCAGGACGGGCTCCCCTTCGATCCCATTTTCGCGCTCTCCCAACCAACGGTCGAACCAGCGCAACGCTTCCTGCAAAAATCCGATTGCCGGACCCGGCATGGCCAGGTGCGGGAACTTATGCGCCCATGGCCCAATCATTCCCCTTACGGGAACCGTAAGGTTTTCCAGCAACCTGGGCACGGTGACGGCATAACCTGGATCGGCCGCGCCGCCCACGGCATAAACCGGGCACCCGAACTTTGCAAAATCCGCAACGACGGAGCCGGATTCCCAATAATCGTCCCTGGTTTGATGACCCACCCAGTTTTCGATATACCGGATCAGATTTTCCAGCCGGTTCAGCCACATTTCCTTCCAGGGCTCGCCCACATTGGCCGGGTCCGGGGGCCGGGAGTTCTGAGCAGTGACGGTGGAGGCCCAGACGACGCTGTTCAGCAACAGGCAGCCGCCCAGGTATTTGTTCGTGTAACGGTCGTCGGCCGCGGAGGCTACAATCACGGCTTTCAACTCGGGAGGGGCCAGGCCGGCCATGCGGAGGCCCGTCTGGCCGCCCCACGACAAGCCAATCATGCCGATCCTGCCGTTGCACCATGGCTGAGCGGCAATCCACCGAAACAGATCCTTCGCGTCATTGTCATAAGCATCCGCCCATTGCTCGGTATGAACACCGTCTGAATCGCCCGTCCCCCGCACATCCACCCGCAGCGCGGCGTAACCGTGACCGGCGAAATACCCGTGCATCATCTGGTCCCGTGCGGCGGAGTAATCACCCTTGCGATAGGGAATGTATTCCACAATGGCCGGCACCGGCTCCACTTCGGCGCCTTCCGGCAGCCAGAGCCGTGCAGCCAGCCGTTCACCCGTGCTCAGGGGAATCCACTCGTTCGCGATAACGCGCACCTTGTGGGAAAAGGAAGTAATGGTTTTCATGGTCGGCTCCAATGGTCCAAGTCAATATTCCTGGGGCGGAGCGCTAAAGCAAGTCGCCCCGTGGATGTTGCGCGGAGGAACCGCTGTTATTCGGTCTGGTTTGCTGGCCCACGTGGGGTTATAGATAGTTTTTCCCAGGAGATACTCAGATGCGTGTCGGGATTGAAGTCGGCGGAACATTCACTGACTTGCTGAGCCTGGACGATGCCGGCCGGGTGCTGGTCCGCAAGGTGCCCAGCGTCCGCAGCCACCCCGACCAGGGCGCCTATGCCGCTCTAGAGGCTGCGGGGATCTCCCTCCCCGACGTGCGGGAACTGGTTCATGGCTCCACGGTGGCCACGAATGCCGTGCTGGAGCGCAGTGGGGCCCGGGTGGGATTCGTCACCACCCGCGGATTCCGGGACATCCTGTTCCTGCAACGGCACAACCGCAGCCGCGTGTACGACCTGGCTTACGAGAAACCCCTGCCCATCGTGACCCGAAAATCCTGCCATGAGGTTAGCGAACGGGTGCTGGCCGACGGTACGGTAGAAACGCCCCTCGACGAGGAAGAGGTGAAATCCCGCCTTATCCCCAAACTCGCCAAGGGAAATTTCGGGGCCATTGCCATCTGTCTCCTGAATGCTTACCGCAACCCCACTCACGAAGCCGCTTTGGCGGAACTGATCCGACGCCACCTGCCCGAGGTAATGGTGCTCTGCTCGTCCGAGATTGTCCGGGAGTACCGGGAGTACGAGCGCGCCTCGACGACGGTCATTGCGGCTCATGTGCAGCCCGTGCTCAGCAGCTACCTGGGGCGCTTCGAGCGGTACCTGCGGGATCGCAAATTCAGCGGGGAACTCACGCTGATGCAGTCGAACGGAGGGCGCACCTCTTGTGCCGGCATGAGGAGCAACCCGGCGACCGGTTTGTATTCCGGCCCGGCCGCTGGCGTGATGGGGGCGATTCGGATGGCGAAAATGGCGGGTTTCCAAAACCTGGTCACGTTCGACATGGGGGGTACCAGCACCGATGTCTGCCTGGTCGAAAACGGCGAGCCGGAGTTGACCGGCCAAACGGAGATTGACGGGCTGCCGCTTCGCATCCCCTTGGTGGACATCGTCTCCATTGGCGCCGGATGCGGAAGCATTGTCTGGGCCGACGAAGGCGGCATGCTGCGGGTCGGCCCCATCAGCGCGGGCAGCGATCCCGGCCCGGCCTGCTACGGATTTGGCGGCAACGCTCCTACCATCACCGACGCCCACATCATCCGGGGCACCCTCCGCCCCGAGGCCTTTCTCGGCGGCACCATGAAAATAGATGCGCGGGCTTCGCCTAAGGTGTTTGCCGGCTTGGGGCGCCGCTTTCGGATGAGCTTGCCGGAAATCGCGGAAGCCGCGGTGCGCCTTGCCGAGGCCAACATCGTGCGGGCTATCCAGCTCGTTTCCACCGAGCGCGGTCGCGACCCGCGGGACTACGTGCTGGTCGCCTACGGTGGGGCGGGTCCGCTTCACGCCGCACGGGTGGCCGAGGATCTGGCGATTCGCACGGTGCTGATTCCTTCCAATGCAGGGGTTCTTTCCGCCTACGGGCTGATTACCGCCGACTACAAGTATTTCACCACGGAGACCCATCGCGTCCTTGTGGATGCCCGGGCGCCCAGCGCCGTGCGCAGTATTTTCCGAAAGATGAAGAATTCCGCTCTCCGGGAGCTAAAGTTGCTGGGAACCGGCACCGACAGGGCATGCGCCGGGCTGACACTGGAAATGCGCTTTGTCGGACAGGCTTTTGAGATTCCTGTTCACCTGGACGCCGGTCAGGTGAAAAAGCTGACGATGGACCGCCTGCTGGCGGCCTTTTCCAAGGCCCATCACCGCGTTTTTTTTCACGACATGGCCCATCGCAAGGCAGCTGAGATCGTATCCTTCCGGCTGGGACTCACCCAAACCTCTGGGCACCGGGCGATACTGCGCAAGGCAAAGGCCCCACGGGGCGGCAAATCCACCAACCATTCGATCTTTGTTGGCCGCGGGAAGGTGCGGGTCCATCTGCTGAACCGAGGTGAACTGCGCCGCGGCAAGGCAGTGAAAGGTCCTGCCATCGTGGAAGATGTCACCTCGACAATTTTCGTACCGGCCGGGTGGTCCGCCCGCGTGGCCGCCGGCGCGAATCTGGTGCTGACCAGGAGAAGTTGAATATGCCGGTTAACGTAACGGAATCAGCAATCATCAGCCAGGCGCTCATCGCAGCGGCCCGGGAAATGGGGGCCAAGTTGATCCGATCCGCTTTTTCCACCATCGTGCGCGAGGCCAGCGATGCTTCCGCGG
>JAPUIH010000353.1 GCA_027297205.1 SAR324 cluster bacterium
TGGCGGTGGGCTTCGGGGCGCGGCCCTTCGCCGATGGAATCGACGCGGTGTACTCGGTGGCCCAGAAGAATTATCCGGTGGAGTTCGCCGAGATGGAGTTCGGCATGCGGGTGGAGGCATTCCGCATCCACCGGGACTCCGGCGGGGCGGGCAGGTACCGCGGCGGATGCGGAATCGTGCGGGACATCCGGGTGATCAGCGACGAGGGCGTGCTGGGCATCCGCGTGGATAACGTGAAATACCCCGCCTGGGGCGTGAACGGCGGCCAGGGCGCGCCGCAGTGCGCCCGCATCCTGGTCAATCCGGGCATGCCCGGTGAGCGGGAACTGAAGCCCCTCAGTGACCGCAATCACCTCAAGCAGGGGGATCTGGTGCGCATCATGACCGGCGGCGGTGGGGGCTGGGGTGACCCTCTGGAGCGGCCCCCGGATTTTGTGCTGGATGATGTGCTGGACGGCTTCGTCTCGCCGGAAGCGGCGCTGGACGCTTACGGCGTCGTGCTCAAGGTTGATGGGCGTTCCGTGGATGCCCCTGAAACAGCAAAGCTGCGGCGGCGGCGGGCCGGAAAGTCCAAGCTCTTCCACCGTCTGGGGACCTACTATGACGGCCTGGAACCACCCCGGGAGCAGATGCCCCCAGCGGCGCAATCCGACTGATCCCTTCCGGAACCCCATGAATATCCAATCCGGCATTACCGACCGCAAAGCCCGCCTCAACGGCGCGGGCCTGGACGGGAGTGCGGACCCATGGTTGGAGGCGATGGAAGGGCTGCCTCTCCCCGATACCCCCGATCCCACCCGCCTGGAAGGCGATGCCCAGGCCGCCGCCCCCTTGTTCGCGCAAGGATGGGAACTTCTGGAGCGCCTGCCCCTGCGTTCCGGGCGCAACACGGCGGAAAAGGCGGCGGGCGAGGCGGTGATGGAAACCATGGGCGGGTTGGTCTGGCGGTTTTGCCGCGCCCACCGCCGGGCTTTGTACGACAGCCTCACCGATGGCCGGCGCACAGCCCTGCGGGTGGATGAGCTGGTCTGGCGGGCCGCGCAGCGCTGGCCGGGTCTGCTCTCCACGAAGGAAGAGATCGCCCGGGAAGCAGAGCGCATGCAGATTGACAAGGACGGTCGGGAAATCAGCCAGGGCCTGTTCCTGAGCCAGATTATGACCGATCCCGCCTGCGGCACCCATCTCCTGCTAAGTATGCTCCAACCCACCGCCGAAGCCCGCGCACGCCTGGAGGAATTCATCCGCGAGGGTGCTGTGGATCTGGGCGCGGCGCGCGTGGAGGCGCGGGGGGAAACCGGCTATGTCTACTTCAGCCATCCCCGCACTCTCAATGCCATGGACGACGAAACCCTGGGACCGGAAGAAGTGGCGATCGATCTGGTGCTGTTGCACCCCGGCCTCTGCATGGGGGTGCTGCGCGGCGAGCCGGTAACACATCCCAAATACGCGGGGCGGCGTATCTTTTCCTCGGGCATCAACCTCACCAAGATTTACAATGGCAAGGTCTCCTACCTGTTCTATCTGCTGCGTGACATGGGCCTGGTCAACAAAATTTACCGGGGCTTGGCCGGCCCGCACCATCATCCCGGAGAGCCGGAGCAGACCGAGGAAAAACCCTGGATGGCCGTTGTGGACACCTTCGCCATCGGCGGGGGCTGCCAGTTGCTGTTGGTGGTGGACTACGTGATCGCCGAGGCGGGGGCCTACTTCAACCTGCCCGCCCGCAAGGAAGGCATTATTCCCGGCGCGGCCAATATGCGCCTGCCCCGATTCATGGGGGAGCGGCTGGCGCGGCAGGCCATCATGTTCGACAAAACCTTCTACGTGGAAGAGCCCGAGGCCCGTACCATCGTGAACGAGGTGCATCCCCCCGAGACCTTGGATGCCGCCGTGGAGACGGCGGTGGCCAGCGCCGTGGACTCGGGCATGGTCAGCGCCGGAGGCAACCGCAAGGCCATTCGGGTGGAGACGGAGCCACTGGAAAAATTCCGCGAGTACATGGCCACCTACGCCAGGGAGCAGGCCTTCTGCCATCTCAGCGAGCAGCTTATCCACAATCTGGAAAAACACTGGCAGGCCAAGCAGCGCAAGCTATAGGCCGCGGCATCGTCACAGGGGCATCGTCACAGGAACATCTGCCGTTACCCCAGCCGGTCAGAGCGGTTCGTTCCCAAAATTCCTTTAGATTCTGGCTGAAAACACTGCCCGCGCCCCTGAGGAGGGGCGACAGCCCCGTCTCGAAGGGTGCGGGGAATTGATTTTATGGCAGTGGCCTTAGAGACAGCCGCCCGTGGCGGCTTCCTCAGGCACACGGAGCTGAGTTTTCAGACACAGCCTAGTCCGCCGCCTGCTCCACGGGTCTGTAGGGCCATTCCAGCTTGATGGATTCGAAATTGCTTACTATTGTGCCGCGCACCTGTTCCAGCAGCTTCTGCCGCTCCAGGGAGCTCCTGGCCTGGGGGTGAATAAGGGGTGCGATTTTCACCCGCACCATCCGGCCACCGCGCCAGGTGCGGCAGAGGGGACCTCCTTTGGAGAGGAAGCGGGTGCCGTCTATACTCACGGGGAGAATGGGAATGCCGTGCATGGTGGCCAGGCGCAATGCCCCGGGACGGAAAGGGCCGATTGTGCCGCCGGGGTCGCGGGTGCGCGTGCCTTCCGGGAAAACGATGAACCCTCTCCCGTTGCGCTTCAGGTCTTCGCCCAGCGTCTGGTAGATTTGCATGGTGGAGCGGGCATCGGCCCGGTCAATGGAGACGCAGCGGATTTCCTTCATCCAGTAGCCCCAGCCAGGAATGCGGAACAACTCCTGCTTGGCCACGAATCCCATCACCCGCCCGAAGTAGGAAAGATAAAGCGGAATGTCGTAGAGGCTCTGATGATTCGTCATGATAATCACGGGCCCCTCGGCGGGCAGGTGTTCCGTACCGGAAATCTCCACGTCACAGGACAGCTTGGCCATGGTGCGCTTGCCCCATTTCCCTACAAAATCGCTGATGATGGCCTCGACTTCGTCCTCCCGGCCCTGCCTGCGGTACCACCAGAATCGAAAGCGGAATTTGGTACTGTAGATAATGTAGATAATCTCGTAAACCAGCAGGCAGCTCAACCAGAGCAGGGCCACATAATGAAAAAATTTCTTATCCGGCATAAGTCCGCCAACCTTCCGTATCCAATGCGGCAGGGATTCGCCATGGAGGCGCTGCGTCCCGGAGTCGTTGCGCTCATGGCCGGAAGCTCTGCTTCCCTCAGTTCGCTCCGCCCATGGGCGGAGTATCAATGCGTCCCGTCCATGGAAAATGCCGCTGTTGTCCAGATTCCGGATAATGCTTCCGCTTCGCAAAGCCCCGGTTCAGAACCGCCGGCGTATCGCTTCAACAGCCGCGGGTAGCGGCGCGGGGCCTTTTCCACGGTCCGGCGCAAATACGCGGGCCGCAGTGGCTGCGCTCATGCGCGAGACACCGTGGCACCTAT
>JAPUIH010000354.1 GCA_027297205.1 SAR324 cluster bacterium
TCCAGGGTGGCCGAGAAGAGCAGGGTCTGCCGCTCCGCGGGCAGTGCCGCGGCGATGCGCTGCACGGGCTTGATGAAACCCATGTCCAGCATACGGTCCGCCTCATCCAGTACGAGGATTTCCACACGGCTGAAGTCCATCAGGCCGCGCGCCATGTGATCCAGCAGGCGGCCCGGCGTGGCCACCAGCAGGTCCACTCCACCGCGCAGCATACGCTCCTGGGGAGCATAGGACACACCACCGACAACCGTTCCGGAACGCAGTGCGGTGAAGCGCGCCATTTGGCGGATCACCACCTCCACCTGTCCGGCCAGTTCGCGGGTGGGCGTGAGAATCAGCACCCGTGGGCCCCGTCCTTCCTTAGCGGCCGGGGTAAGCAGCCGTTGCAGGGCCGGCAATACGAAAGCCGCGGTCTTGCCGGTGCCTGTTTGCGCGGAAACCAGCACATCACGGCCTCGCAGGGCCAGCGGAATGGACTTGGCCTGGACCACCGTTGGGGAATGGAACCCATTCTTGTTCAATCCCCGCAACAGGGGTTGGGCCAGCCCAAAGGACTCGAAGTCCACCTGGGGCGCGGCGATGTCTTTATAGTTGGTGTTGTTGGATTCTGTAATGTGGCCCCGATCCGTGGGGTCTGATTTTTTTTGATGCAACAATACTTTCTCCTAATTCCGGCCCGCGGGGGGACGGATACAAATATGCGATGAACCTGTCTGTTTAGGCGGCAAACGCGGTAATCTCACGCGTTCAAATGGCTTGCAGAAGCCGCGCCAGGCTCTGGAATTTCCCCCAGTCGCCATAAGTATGGGACCCGCTTACCGGGTGGGGGCAATACGTCTCAAACCAGAACACCAGCGGGAACAGACTCCAGGGGGATAGGTCGGGGACAGTATAATAATCCAGTAACGATAGCCCGTTATTTTGGAAATGGCAAGAACATTCCTTTTGATTCACACAAGCGCTCCTCGCCCTTCCCAGCTTTTTTCCACAAAAACGGAAGCCGGACGAGAGCCAACCCGGCGTTGATGCGCTCCCGGATGATGGATCGTACGGATTTGCAATGACTCCGCGCATCTGAATCGTCGCGTGCCCGGCCGGCGCGGGCTGTCTGGCCTGTTCGAATTTGACAATAGGGGGCTGGACTAAATTGCGAAGGAGTAGAATAACCAGGGGCACAGAACAGGGAGGCGGCCATGGAACTTACATTCGCTCTGGGAGACTACGCACACACGCGCACCTTGATTTCCGGCGCCACGCTCCAAATTGACGGCCATGCTGTCAACCTACGCCGGGTGACCGACACGCCTGCGGGAATTTTTAGCCGCGCCAGGGAGGAGCCGTCGCCCTTCGACGTGACCGAAATGTCCCTGGCTACCACTTACGTGCTGACGGACCGCCGAGACGCGCGCTTCCTGGCGCTGCCGGTGTTTCCCTCCCGCATGTTCCGCCACGCAGCCTTCTACGTTCGGGATTCGAACCTGCGGCCCGAGCAACTGAGAGGCAAGCGCCTGGGCGTGGTGCGATACGGGATGACCGCGGCGGTCTGGGCACGCGCCCTGCTTGCTGAAAGCTACGGCATTGCGCCTGCTGACGTGGCGTGGTGGATTGGGGAAGAGCAGTTTTTCCAACCGGCGGGCATTACCCTGAACCCGGCTGGAGGAAAAGCGGCCCTGGAGGCAATGCTGCTCGCAGGCGATCTGGATTGCCTGTTGTCGGTCGACGAGCCGCCGGCTTTTCGCAAGGGCCAACTGCACCGGCTCTTCCCCGAATTTGGCGCGGAGGAACGGGCCCAATTTCAGCGCACGGGTCTCTACCCGATCATGCACTGTGTGTTGGTCAGGCGTACGCTGACTGAAAGCGAACCCTGGCTGCCCGGATTCCTGCAAAAAGCGTTCGAGGCGGCCAAGGCCGAAGCCCTGCACTGGTTGCTGGATATGGACGCCTCCTCCCTGCCCTTGCCTTTCCAACACACCTGGGCGAATGAGGTGCGTGAGCTGCTTGGCACGGACCCCTGGCCCTATGGCATCGCAGACAACCGTGAGGTGCTGGCCGCATTCGGAGGTATGATGTTCGAGCAGGGGCTCACGAGCCGCGCTCTCATACCGGAGGAAGTTTTTCCGGCGGAGTAACAGAAGACCAGGTTAAATCCGCTTGGAAAACGATCCTGGCTTTTCGTAAAAGCCGGCCGAATACCGCGGAGGGTGGCATTCGGATATTGCGCCACCCGGGCAGGTATTATCCTTTCTCTTTCCTATGCCGGTGAGGCCGCCTGCCCCATCTTAACTCTCTGCACCACACTCACCCCATCCCAAATTCCCGCGCAAATTTGCGCATTCCCTTTAACTCCTTTGCGCAGGGGCCGTTCGCCCCTGAAGGGGAGCAAACAGGTATCGGCCACCCCGATCCAGGCGCAGCAATAAGGATACAAATCCATTGCAGAGGCCACAGACTCCGTCAAAGAAAATTACGGGCGGCGAACCCTTATTGCTTTTAAAGGCCACAGCGAGAACGTGCCTTGTGAGAATGATGGAGATGAAGTTCCGGTTATGCGCGGCAGTCATCCATACTCGTAGCGTAAGGCCTAGATTGGGTTCACAGAATTTAAGGTGTTACAATA
>JAPUIH010000355.1 GCA_027297205.1 SAR324 cluster bacterium
GCCGCCCCCCCCCCGGGCCCTGACGCCCCCCCCCCCCCCCCCCGCCCCCGGCGCCCCCCCCCCGCCCCCGCTGGCGCCGCAACCTCGATGCGGGCTCCGTCTCCCTCGTGTTCGCCTCCTATTATCTAAACAATCCAGGCAGCATGTTCGGCCATACCTTCCTGGTGCTTAATAAGAAGGGCCGGCCCGCCTCGGAGCGCATGCTCAGTTACGCGATCAGTTTCGGAGCTTTGGTTCCGGAGGATGAAGCCCAGGCTTTGCTGTTCGCCGTCAAGGGATTGACGGGACAGTATCAGGGACATTTCTCGGCGCTGCCCTATTACGTAAAGTTGAGGGAATACACCGACATCGAAAGCCGGGACATTTGGGAGTACGAACTGCGGTTTACCCAGGCGCAGTTGGATCGGCTGGTGCGCCATGCCTGGGAGATGGGCAGCACCTACTTCGATTATTATTTCCTGAAAGAAAACTGTGCCTACCATCTGCTGTCCCTGCTGGAAGTGGCCGACCCGGGATTGTATCTGCGAGACGAGTACAATGTATGGATCATACCGGCGGAGACAATACTCCAAGTGCTGGCCCTGCCCGGCCTGGTGGTCAAGACGGTCTACCGCCCCTCCCGCGGCAGCTTGCTCAGGCGCAAGTTAGGTAAATTGGAAGGTGACGAGACGAATCTCGTGCAGGAGTTGACCGGCGATCCGGCGATGGGCTTCTCCGGCGCATTCGAAGATCTGCCCACCGTGCGGAAAATTCTGGTGCTGGACACGGCCGTGGACTTCTACCAATACCGCATCGCCGCCGCCCGCGGCGAAGGCGACAGGGAGTTGAAATCCAGTCTGCGCAGGCTGCTGCTGCGGCGCAGCCGGCTGGGCATCGCTAGTGGGGAGCCGCAGGCCCAGGAGCAGGGCACGCCCCCGCACCTCGGGCACAGGTCACAGCGCTGGGCGGTGGCGGCGGGCGAGGCCAACGGGGAGTCCCCATTCCTGGACCTGACCTGGCAGGCGGCATTTCATCAACTGATGTCCAGGGACGAGGGATACTCGGAAAACTCCCAAATCAATGGTTTCCTGATTCGCCTGCGCCATGACAGCGATGCCTCGCGCACAAAGTTGGAGCAGTTTTCACCGGTGGATATTATCTCCCTGGCGCCCTTGAGCACTCTCAACAGGCTGCCCTCCTGGAAAATCAATGCGGGCTGGCGGCGGGCGAGGGATGGCGCCTGCGGCGGCTGTCTGCCGTTCACGGTAAATGGCGGGATCGGACTTGCGCTGCGTTCGCAGCTGCTGAGCCGGGAGGTCTACTTCGGCTTCGTGGAACTAACGATGGATTTCGAGAGCGAATTCGACAAGGGCTTCCGGGCGGGCCTGGGTGCAAGCCTGGGCATTATGGTGGACGTGGTGGACGCATGGCGCATCGCCCTGATCGGTGGCAGTACGGAGTATTCCGAAGGGCAGCAAGGCACCGTGGAAAAGGCTGAGTTCCGCCAGCGCTTCAGCCTCGGCACGGACCTGGAACTCAATATCGATTTTGCCTGGCAGAACGATTACCGTGAGGGAACAGTGGGGCTCGGATACTATTTCTGAAGAATGGATCCAAATGGCAGCCTCTCGCTATGGGGGCATGCAACTCCTTTGCAGAAAGCCGCACCGAACAGTGACACCTGCGCGTATTGGAATCTGGCTCTGCTTCTTGCTGGCCGTGCCGTGGCTGGGCGGATGCAATAGTTTTTTCTTCCAGCCGGACAATTTTCTCTACTATACGCCTGACGAGTTCAATCTCACCTATGAGGAAGTGGTGTTCAGGGGACCGGAAGGCAACCGCATCACTGGCTGGTTTCTGCCGGCCCGCGAGCCGGTACAGGGCACCATCATTTACTTTCACGGCAACGCGGCCAATATAACCAACCACGTGTACGCCGTGCGCTGGCTGCCGCCCCTGGGCTATTCCGTGCTGCTGTTCGATTACCGGGGCTACGGCGTATCCGAAGGCACAGCCTCCCGTTCAGGAGCTATCGCAGACGGAGCGGCCGCCATTAATTATGTGCGCGGCCGCAAGGACGTTGATCCGACGCGCCTCATCGTTTACGGGCAGAGCCTGGGGGGCGCGCTGGCTGTGAACGCCCTGGCCCTGGCGGGCGGCAAGGGCGTGCGGGCGCTGATTGTGGAGGGCGGTTTCGCCTCCTACCGGGAGGTGGTGCGGTTGATCATGAACGACACTTGGTTTCTCTGGCCTTTCCAGTACCCGGTGGCCTACGGCCTTTTCTCGGATCATATGGGTCCGGAAAACGGCGTGCCCGCGCTGACCGGGGTGCCCCTGCTGGTGGTGCATGGGGAGGCGGACCAGACAGTGCCTTTCGAGGCGGGCAAGCAGCTTTTCGACATCTATCCCGGCGGGGACAAGACCCTCTGGGCCATTCCAAAGCTGAGGCATATGGAAATCTTCGGGGGCAAGGGCTCCCCCTGGCGCAAAAAACTGGTGGCCTACATGAACGGGAAAATGGAGGCGGCGGACAAGGAAAAACTGGAAGCGGGCCGCAAGGGCATGCGCCGCCGCTCCGGCCCCGGCTGGCATCTGCGCGTGAATTGAGCCCGCGCGGCGCAACACAGCCCTGCCCGAACTGCAATTCGATCCGGTGCTTCAGCGCCTCGCCCCAATTAGAGGCAGGTGGCGGGGACGGCGTCGCCAGGGCCCAGTCAGCCCCCAAGGTTCGTGGCGGAAAGGTTGGGCCGTGCTACTTGGGGGGAGTCTCGCCGTCCCGTGTCCAGCGCAGGATGGGGTGGCGCGCCGCCGCGGTCTCGTCCAGCCGGCGCCGCGGCGCCAGGTGGGGCGCGGTCTTTACCAGTTCGGGATTATTGTCTCCTTCCGCCAGGATAGCCCGAATGGCGTCAACAAACCGGTCCAGTTCCGCCTTGGGCTCCGACTCCGTGGGCTCCACCATCAGCGCACCGTGCACGGTGAGTGGAAAATACACCGTTGGAGGATGAAAGCCATAGTCGATCAGCCGTTTGGCCAGATCGGAGGTGGTGATGCCTCCGTGTTCGGCCAGGCCCTGGTCTGAAAACACCACCTCGTGCAGGGTGGGCGCCTGGGTGGCCAGTTGTAGGTCGCCCTGCAGTTTATGGCGCAGATAGTTGGCGTTGAGCACCGCCACCTCGGACATTTCCTTCAGGCCGTCTCCGCCCATGGCCAGCACGTAGGACAGGGCGCGCACCAGAATGCCCGTATTCCCGAAAAAGGTGGAAACCTTGCCGATGGACTGCGGTGCGTCCCAGTTCAGGAGGTAACGGGCGTTGTCCCGTTCCACCCTGGGCACGGGCAGGTAGGGGCGCAGCTCCTCGCTGCATAGACAGGGGCCGGCTCCCGGACCGCCTCCGCCGTGGGGGGTGGAGAAGGTTTTGTGCAGATTCAAGTGCAGCACGTCCATGCCGAAATCCGCGGGCCGGGCGATCCCCACCTGGGCGTTCATGTTCGCCCCGTCACAGTAGATATAGCCTCCCTTGGCATGCACGGTCTCCGCGATTGCAAAAATATGCGGCTCGAAGATTCCCAGGGTGTTGGGATTGGTGAGCATCAGCCCCGCCACGTCCTCGTCCATCTGGGCGCGCAGGTGCTCCAAGTCAATGCAGCCCTGTGCGTCGCTCTTCACCTCCCGCACCTCGAAACCCGCCAAGGCGGCGCTGGCCGGGTTGGTGCCGTGGGCGGAGTCGGGCACCAGCACGTATCTGCGGCGCTCTCCCTTGGCCGCCAGCCGGGCGCGGATCAGCAGCACACCCGTCAGTTCTCCCTGCGCTCCCGCCGCGGGCTGCAGGGAAACACCGGGAAAGCCGGTCATCTCCTCCAGGGCCTCTTGCAGCCGGTGCAGCACTTCCAGGGTGCCCTGCACCAACTCGTCCGGCATGAGCGGATGCACCCCCGTGAATCCGCCGCGGCGCGCCGTGACCTCGTTGATGCG
Source organism: SAR324 cluster bacterium (assembly GCA_027297205.1). Taxonomy (GTDB): domain Bacteria; phylum SAR324; class SAR324; order SAR324; family JACQKK01; genus JAPUIH01. The sequence goes on from JAPUIH010000355.1 coordinate 3,953, forward strand.
CGGATTGTACTTCATGGTGCAGGAGCCCAGTGGGTACATGGCCGCGTCGATGGACACGTTCATCTTGGAAAGCCGCGTGAAGTGGCGGATGGTCTCGAACTCGGAAAGCTGGGGCAGCCCCTCCAGGCCGTCGGAGCGCAGCGCCGCCCCGGCCATGGCCTGGTGCGGCGTTACCTGGGGCAGGTCCGGCTCGCGCAGCTTTACGCCCTTCTGCCCCGTCTCCGGATATTCGAAACTAAGGGGTTCTTCCTGGAAATATCCGCTGGCCCGCGTGCTCATGCGCCCGCCTCCCGCAAGGCCGCCAGCAGGGCGTCGATATCCGCCTTGTGCGCGGTTTCCGTAACCGCCACCAGCAGTTGGCGTGCGCGGGAATCGTCGAAGCGGCCCATGTCGATGCCGGGGACGATGCGACCCGCCTGACAGGCGGCCACGATCTCTCCAGCCGGACGGGGGCAGTCCAGCAGCACCTCGTTGAAGCGCGGCCCATCGTAGAGCACCTCGTAGCCGGGCAGTGTCCGCAACTGCTCCATAAAATAAGCCAGCGCGGACACGTTCTGTGCCGCCACCTCCTTCAGTCCCTCGCGCCCCATCAGAGTCAGGTAGATCAGGGCGCCCATCATCACCAGATTCTGGTTGGTGCAAATGTTGCTCGTGGCCTTTTCCCTGCGGATGTGCTGCTCGCGGGTGGCGAGGGTGAGC
>JAPUIH010000356.1 GCA_027297205.1 SAR324 cluster bacterium
TCCAGCAACTTGCGGGCGTTTCCGCGCAGGCCCATATGCTTGCCGTAGAGCATCTGCGGATTGATGAAGCTCCACACTTCGTCCAGGGAGAGAGTGGGCAGCACATGGCGCTCGCTCTGGGGCGCTTGCGGCATGGGCAGATCCACGCGGATGCGCGCCGAACGCCGGGCAGGTGCTTCCTGGCGCGGCTTGGGCGCCACCTCTTTCCCGGCGGAGGCGTGGGCCGCGGCCAGTTCGGCCTCCAGTTCCGAACGCGCGCCGGCGTCCATCACGCGGTTGGCCAAATCCAGCCCCTGCATGGCGTCCCCCGCGTAGGCCACCAGATTGCCATAGGCGGGATAGATGCGCCTATGGGTGAAATTGCGGCTCAGGGCGGCCCCCCCCACCAGGATCGGCACCTCCACTCCCGCCACGCGCAGGTCTTCCGCGGTGATCACCATCTGCTGAGCGGATTTTACCAGCAGTCCCGAGAGGCCGATCAGATCGGGGGCATGTTCGCGGCAGGCGGAGATCAGCTGCTCGGGCGGAATCTTGATGCCCAGGTTGATCACCTCGTAGCCGTTGTTGCTGAAAATAATGTCCACCAGGTTCTTGCCGATGTCGTGCACATCGCCCTTCACCGTGGCCAGGATCATTTTACCCTGGGCGGCGGACTCGCCCTTTTCCATATGCGGCTCAAGTTGTGACACGGCGGCCTTCATGGCCTCCGCGCTTTGCAGCACCTCGGCCACGATCATCTTATTGTCGTTGAAGAGCCGCCCCACCTCGTCCATGCCGGTCATGAGCGGGCCGTTGATGATCTCCAGGGGCCGCTGCTTTTGCATGGCCTCGTCCAGATCCTTGCTCAGCCCGTCCTTGGAGCCGTCCACGATGTAACGGGCCAGCCGCTCCGGCAGGGGAAGGGCCTTGGCCTGGGCCGCGTAATCCACGGGCTTCTTGTCGCGGTAGAAATCCGCGAAGGCGGCCACGGGGTCCTCGCCCCGATTGTAGAGCAGGTCATCGGCCAGCGTTTTTTCCTCGTCGCTCAGGGCCGCGTAGCGCTGCAGCTTTTCCGAGTTCACGATCGCCATGTCCAGCCCGGCCTGCACGCAATGATAGAGAAACACCGCGTTCAGCACCTCCCGGCCCGCCGCCGGCAGGCCGAAGGATACATTGCTGATGCCCAGCACCGTGCGGGCGAGGGGCAGCGCTTCCTTGATGAGGCGGATGCCCTCGATGGTTTCCTCCGCCGAGCCGATGTAGTTTTCATCACCGGTGGCGCAGGGAAACACCAGCGGGTCGAAGATAATGTCCGTGGGCGCCACGCCGTACTTGCCGGTGAGCAGATCGTGGGAACGCTGGGCGATCTCCAGCTTGCGCTGACGGGTCACCGCCATGCCCTGCTGGGGATCTTCGTCGATGGTGCCCACGATCAGCGCCGCGCCGTATTGCCGGGCCAGGGGCACCACGGCCTCGAAACGCTCCTCCCCGTCTTCCAGGTTGATGGAGTTGATGATGGACTTGCCCTGGCTGTAGGGCAGGAATTCCGCGATCACCCGGGCATCGGTGGAGTCGATCATCAGCGGCACTTTAACCTTGTTGATCAGCTGGGCCAGGAAGCGGTGCATGTCGGCCAGCTCGTCGCGGTCCGGATTGGCCAGGTTGATGTCGATCACCTGGGCACCGCCGTTGACCTGGCGTCGGGCGATTTCACTGGCCTGCTCGAACTTGTCATCCACGATCAGCCGTTTGAAAAGGCGGCTGCCCACCGAGTTGGTGCGCTCCCCCACCAGGATGGGGCGGTTCTCGTCGGTCAACTCCAAAAACTCGATTCCGGAAATGTAATTGCGCTGGAAGGAGGGAATCGCCCGGGGCGCCGCGCCGCGCACGGTCTCCACAAATTTTTCCACATGCTGCGCGGTGGTGCCGCAGCAGCCACCGATCAGGTTAACCCAGCCTTCCGTCACGAAGCGCTCCATCACCGAGGCCATCATGGCCGGAGTTTCCAGGTAGTTTCCATCTTCGTCGGGCAGGCCCGCATTAGGCACCACGGCCACGGGCAGCTCGGCCAGCGCGGCCAGGGAGCGCAGATGGTCGGTCATAAAGGCTGGGCCGGTCGCGCAGTTCAATCCGATATAGAGCAGGGGATAATGGGCGATGCTGGCGTAGAGTGCCTCCACCCCCTGGCCGGCCAGCATGGTGCCCATCGCCTCGATGGTGCCCGACACGGCCACGGGCACCTGCCGCGCCCCCTCGCCGAACAGACGCTCGATGCCCAGCAGGGCGGCCTTGACGTTGCGCGTGTCCTGGCTGGTTTCCACCAACAGATAGTCCACCCCGCCCGCCACAAGTCCCGCGGCCTGGTCGTGGAAGTTCTGCTCAAGCTCGGCGAAGGTCACCCCGCCGGTGACGGTGATGGCCTTGGTGGTGGGGCCCATGGAGCCGGCAACGAAGCGCGGGCGATCAGGTTTGGAAAACTTGTCCGCCGCCTGGCGGGCCAGTTCCGCCGCGCGCTGGTTGATCTCGTGGGTCTTGCCCTGCAGGCCATATTCGGCCAGCACCAGGGGGGTGGCTCCGAAGGTATTGGTCTCGACAATGTCCGCGCCGGCCTGCAGGTAGGACTCGTGCATGGCGGAGATGGCGTCGGGGCGGGTCAGCACCAAATGCTCGTTGCAGCCTTCCAACTCCGCGCCCCCGAAGTCCTCCGCGCTCAGGTCGAGGTCCTGCAGGAAGGTGCCCGTGGCGCCGTCCAGCACCAGGATGCGCTCTTTCAGTGCCCTGTGCAGGGCCGTTTCGTGTTGCTCGGTCATCTAATACCCGGTAATTCCCAGCCAGCTTAGGACCTGTTTGAAAACACTACCCCCGCCCCTGAGGAGGGGCGAAAGCCCCGTCTCGAAGGGTGCGGAGGGTTTATTTTATGCCGGTGGCCTTCGAGACAGCCGCCTGCGGCGTCTTCCTCAGGCACACGGAAATGAGTTTTCAGACAGAGCTTAGGCGTCTATGCGCCCGTTCATGTCTATTCAAATCAGATCCCGCCTGCGCCCGCACATTCAATGCTTCGCCTTGAGGCCCGAGGCCAGCACCACCCGGAAGACTTCTCCCCGGCGCTGCAGCACCTGCTCCAGCTTTACCTCCACCAGTCCGCTGCCGCGCAGCATCCGTTCCAGCTCCTCCGGCGCAAAGCCCAGATGCACGTGCCCCAGCTTGGGGATTACCCAGCGCTCCTGATGGGGCGCCAGATCGAATACCACCAGCCGTCCGCCCGGCCTGAGCACCCGTTGGCCATGGCGAATTCCCGCCTCCGGCTCCTTCAGGTGGTGCAGGGATTGGGAAAACACGGCCAGGTCAAAACTCTGGTCCGGCTCCCGTAGGTTTTCGATGCGGTCCTCCTTGAAGGTCACGTTTTCCCTGTGCTCGCGCTCTGCCCTCCGCCGCGCGGCCACCAGAGCTTTGGGATCGATGTCGATGCCCACCACCTTGCGGGCGAAGCGGCTCAACTCCACAGTGATCGTGCCGTCTCCGCAGCCCAGGTCGATGGCGTCCAGCGCGGGCAGCAGATAATGCAGTGCCCGCGACCAGGCGAACCAGCTTTGCCCGGGTTCCAGCAGCTTTTCATTGAGGCCGCCGCCGTAGTTTTCCCGCTGCCGCAGAGCCTCGGTGAGCCGGGGCAGATCGTGAAAGGGATCTTCCGCTTCGCCCAGGCGGTGCTGCACGAATTCCCAGACCTGCCGCAACTCCGCATCGAGGGGCTCTTCACCGCCGCCGTTGGATTCCTGGCTGCCCTCCCATCCCTCCCCAAGACGAAGGGGAGAGGCAAGCTGATAATAGCTCCACACGCCCTCCCGCCGCTCCTCCACCAGCCCCGCCTTGCGGAGCAGGCTCAGGTGCCGAGAAATTCCGGATTGGGCCAGACCCAGGATGGCCGTAATTTCGCTCACATTGAGCGGTTCCCGCGCGACCACCCGCAGAATGCGCAAGCGCGTGTCGTCTCCGAGCAACTTTAATGCATTTACGATTTCAAGCATATCAATACAGAATCATACGTTGATTCTATTTGTAATGCAACTGCCTTGCCGCCCGGACGCGGCCACCGCCTCCTGCGGGCCATGCAGCTTTCCCGCCGGGTTATCTTAATACGGATGCGAGTAGAGAGTGGATGTTGGTTGTGGTGTGGGCGGAAGTCAGGCAGTTGCACATTTTGAGAACGGTATCGGAATAGGGTAAACTTTTGTTCATGTCCGATGACGTTGTGCGCAAGATCATTCATATC
>JAPUIH010000357.1 GCA_027297205.1 SAR324 cluster bacterium
GCCGGGCGCGCTGCGGGGAGCCGGCTTGCAGGTTGGATTGAGAGGCAGGTTGGGCGGCCGAAGGCCCTATTCCTCGCATTGCACCAGACGGTGCACATGCTCCAGGTAGCTGTCCGACAGGCCCAGGCCGCCCAGATGGGAAAGGGTATTTTCCAGGTAGGAGCGGCAGGAGCCCAGCCAGCCCTCGGCCCGGGCGATGTGATGGGCGGTCACCTCCGGCGTAAGCGCGCCCGCGTACTGGCGGTGCCCACGGTTGACCACAAAGGTGATGGCGCGCGCGTTGCCCTGCGGGGAATGCAGGGTGATCCAACGCGGGCGGTAGGCCCCACCGATCATTTCCCGCCGCCAGATCAGGGTCAGCTCGTGCCGCGCTTCCCTGGCGCGGATGCGGAAGGCCTGGCCCAGACAGGAGCCGCCCCGGTCCAGCCCCAGCATCAGGCCCGGCATTTCCGGGGTGCCCCTCCCGGACTGAATCCAGAAGCAGAAGCTGCGGTGGTAGCCGTACACCCGCCCCGCGCGGCAGTCCTTGTAGTAGACGGTGGGGTTCCACATCAGGGAGCCGTAGCCGAACAGCCATACGTCCTCGCCCTTGGGCACGCCCGCCAGCATGCGCTCCAGGGATTCGGTGCGCTCCTCCTCGCTGAGGGGCTCGTACAGCCCGGCCGCCTTGAGGTGGGCAAAGCGTTTTTCCACCCAGTCCGGCGTGAGGTCTTCGCGTTTGATGGACATGGCTCGGCTGCCGCCCCTGGATGGTGAAATGCGCCGGATTATCCGGCATTCATGCTGTAGGTGCCCCGGCCCACGGCGATCAGCTTGCCATTGCCGTCATGGACATCTACGTCAACCACGGCGATGGATCGCCCGGCCTGGCGCACGGTGGCCGTGGCCGTGAGGTGCTGGTCGCTGGCGGGGCGCAGGTAGTCGGTGCGGAAGTTGATGGTGGGCACGCCCGCGCCCACCCGCATCACCAGGGCGTAGTCTCCGGCGATGTCGATCAGGGCCGCGATGGCTCCGCCGTGGATCTGCCCGGTTCCGCCGCGACGCTCGAATTCCGGGCGCATGGGCATTTTGATCACGATCACGCCCTGCTCCGGGTCGAGGGAGAGCACCTGCAGGCCCATAAAAGAAATAAAGGGGGAATTGTCCAGCAACTCCTGGATACCCGCCTGGTTCAGAACCTCAGCCATTGGCCTGCCCTCTTTCCACAAAACTTCCGCTCATGGCACCACCACCACTTTGCCGATCACCTCCCGGTCTTCCAGCAGGCGCAGGGCCTCCCGCGCTTCGGAGAGGGGAAACACCCGGTCGATGGGGATTTCCATTTTGCCTTCCTGAATGTAATCCATCAGCAGCGTCAGGTCTTCCCGTTCCCAGCCGTTGGCGCCCAGAATCTGCAACTCGTAGGTCCAGATATAGCGCAGATCCGTCGCCGGGTCGTGGCCGGCGGTGGCGCCACAGGTCAGCATGCGCCCGCCCCGGCGCAGGCATTTCATGGAAGGCACCCAGGTGTCTCCCCCGGTAAAATTGACCACCATGTCCACGCCGCCGTCGAAATTGCGGCGGGTGGGCTTTTCAAAGAGCTTCCAGATTTCCTTGACGAAATCCTTCTCCACATAGTTGATCACATGGTGCGCGCCCATTTCCTTGAGCCGCTCCATCTTCTCCGCGCTGCTGGAACAGGCGATCACTTCCGCGCCCGCCATTTTGGCCAGCAGCACCGCGCCGGTGCCCACCCCGCCGCTGGCGCCCAGCACCAGGCACTTCTCGCCCGCGGTAACTTTCCCGATGGTAACCATCATGCGATGTGCCGTGCCGTGGGCCACGGGCAGGCTGGCGGCCACTTCATAGCTCACCTTGTCGGGGATGGGCACCAGCTGATGGGCGCGGGCCAGGCAGAATTCGGCCAGACCGCCGTCTATGGTTTCTCCCATCAGGCCCCCCTCCACCCGGTTTCTGGGGTCCACCAGCACCCGCTCCCCCACTGCCCAGCCTTCCACCTGCGGGCCCAGCTCCGCGATTTCGCCGGCCAGGTCCAGCCCGCAGATTCTGGGCATGTCGATCTTGATGCCTGGCATGCCCCGCCGCGTGAACACGTCATGGTAGTTGAGGGAGCAGGCCTTGACCCGCACCACCACGTCTCCGGGGCCGGGGCGGGGCTCGGGGAAGGCCTCCTCGTACACCAGTTTTTCCATCCCCCCATGGCCGTGCAGTACCATTGCTCTCATAACAGTTCCTTCGATCAACGCCGCCGTGCGGAATGCCGTCTCAGGCGGCCAGTTCCAGGGCGCGCTCGGTAAGAATATTGCGGTCCACTTTGTTGGTTCCCGCCAAGGGAAGTTCGGTCATAAATTCCACATGGCGCGGATGCTGGTAGGGCGGTGCGTTGGCCAGTGCATAGTCCTTTACCATCTGTTCGGTCAACCGCGTCCCGTTGCGCGGCACGACGAAGGCGAAGGGCTTGTGGCCCCGGATTTCGTCCGGCACGGGCACCACGCAGGCCTGCTGAATGTCCGGATGACCCTCCAGCATCTTTTCCACTTCGCCGGGATAGATGTTCTCTCCGCTGCACACGAACATATCGTCGGTGCGCCCCACGAAGTAGTGAAAACCGTTCTCGTCCCTGCGCAACACGTCCCCGGTGATGTACCAGCCGTCGTCCGTGGTTACCTCCGCGGTCTTTTCCGGCAGGTTGTGATAGCCGGGCATATTGGCCGGGGTGAGCAGCTCCAGCACGCCTTGATCCGCGTCCCGGTTGCCCCCGTCGGCCAGGCGCAAGCCCACGTCGGGGAGCGGATAGCCCAAGGCCGTGTCCGGCCGGGGCAGGTTGTCCGGGTGCGGCCCGAAGTTCATGGGGCCGCATTCGGTCGTGCCAAAATTGATCGCGATCCGTGCGGCGGGGAAGATCTGCTTCACCTCGTCGATCAGCCTCTGCGAGACCGGCGCGGAGCCCATGGTCACTACCTGCACCGAAGACAGGTCCGTGGCCGCCAGGGCCTCCGGCTCGCGGGCCACCAGGGCCAGCATGGTAGGCACGGAAGTCAGCCAGGTCGGCTGGTGCCGGCCGATGGCCTCGATGTATGCGCGCGCGCTGAACTGGGGCAGCAGCACCATGCTGGCGTGCATGGCCAGGCAGAATTTAGCGCCAAACAGGGCGTTCATATGGTACATGGGCGCGGCGATCAGATAGCGTTGCGCCTCGAAGTCCGCACTTCCCCGCGCGCGGGCCGCCATGGCCCAAATCTGTCCCGAGTGGGAGAGCGGCACCCCCTTGGGTTTGCCGGTGGAACCGGAAGTATAAAGGAACATGGCGATGTCTTCCGGCGCCGCGTGCCGGGTTTCAAATTCGCCAGGGTCGAGAAATTTCCGCCAGCCCTCTTCCCCTTCTTCTCCAAAGGTTACCGCGGGCAGGCCCTCCGGGCATTTATCCCGTTGCTCCCGGTCACGGAAAATCAGCTTGATGCCGGCATCTTCCAGGATGTAGTGGATCGTGTTGCGGGGAAACTTGAAATTGACCGGCACGGAGACCATGCCCGCGCGCATGGTGCCCAGATAGGCGCTCAGGTACTCGGCGCTGTTGGCCGCGAGGATGGCGATGCGTTCTCCGGTTTGGTAGCCCCGTGCCACCAGGCCCCGCGCCACCGCCGCGGCGGCGAGGTTAATTTCCCCATGGCTGAACCGGCGGGGCGGCCCTTCCGGTGCCTGTTCGATCAGCGCGATCTTATCCGGGTCCTTGTCCCGGTTGAACAGATCGCCCAGATTGTTCAGCTTTTGCAATTTTTGCGGAAGTTCGTTGGCCATAGATAAACTACAGATACCGCTCCCCCATTCCCACAACCAATGGAAAGATTTAGCAGAACTGCCCCAATTCGCAAAGGACCCGCCTGGGATGGATGAGGAAAAAGAATGGTAACTTAGGTGGGAAGTTGGCACCAGTGCATGGGGAAGCCGGCGCCACTACGGTCATCGGCGTGTGAGCTGATGGGATTACTGAAATACCGCCGCAAGGGAAGTGCTGGCGACATAGGTGCCCTTCAGACCGCTTGCGCTGCTGGCGATGTATGCCCCTACGATGTATCGCTTCTCTTCCGGATCTCCAACCTGGAGCGTAAAGGTCACCACCGGAACTTCCGCGCGGCTGCTGTTGTAGGCGGTTAATTTCGCATCGGCGAGATTGAGGCTGGCGGAGGTGCCGGGCTCGGTGGAAAGAAGGACGCTGGTGGCGTCATAGGCGGGGGTGGATATGGAAGCAAGAAACTTTTGCAGGGAATCCAGGCTCACTTCCTTGGAAAGGATCAGGCCGTTGGGCCCGCGGATTGTAAGCGTGACAAAGATCGGCTCACTCACCGCCGGCACAAGTGCGGGAAGCGCGGTCAACATCCCGCAAAGCGTCAATATCGTGATAAATCGTTTCACTCTGATCTCGCCATACAACTGGCCGTGGTTCCCGCCATGTAAAGGGCGCTTACGGTTTGTCCCTCCAGGAGGGCGCTCCCATCAGAATATTACTAACATATTCTATGCCAACATTGTGTTTACGATATGAAGCAATAATGGAATCCGCCGTGCCAGCTTTGCCAGCAATTTCAATATTATACATCGTCCCCGGGCTCGGTGCGAGGGGAATGGCTGGCCCCGGTGGCATCTGTTCATTAAACGCACAAACTATCCCTGTGGTTCCCATGCCACAGGGCGGACGCGGGCGTCACTGCCTGCCTTTGCGCTTTTCCTGAAGGCTGCGTGCTTCGGGCAGTTCGCCTCCACCCTTCCTGGTGATCCGGAAGTTAATATCCTCGTGCCAGGCGGGCTCTTCGCCGGAAGGAAAGAGAAGCCGCATGCGGCTTGGTTCCAGCGCCAGTCCCCGCGCCGCAAGCTGTTCTGGACTGCCGTACAGGATGTGGTTGCCAGGCGGAATCTGCTCCATGATGAATGTGCCGTCCCATTCCGTCTGCACTGCCGTGATGCGTTCGCCGTTCTCGGTTTCCAGGATCATTTCCACGCCGTTGGCCGGGGAGATGGTGCGCGGTGTGCGAGTCTGCAATATGCCGCTCAGACCCCCCGACGGCACCAGGGCGATTTCCAGTCTCACCAATTCGCCGGGATGGATGGTCGTGCTTTGTTTTTTCAGCAGCGGCACAAACAGGGCGTCCGTGCTCAGCATGTCCACTTCCACAGAGATGGGGCTGCGGGTGGGCAGCCCCCAGGCCTTGAATTTTCCCTCCTGATCCGAGTTCAAATTCTTCACTCCTGGCGCAAGAATGTGCACGTCCGAAAGGGTGGATTCGTCCTCCTGCCGGATCCCGTCCCCGTTCTCGTCCAGATAGACAACGCCTTCGATTCCGCCCCTGCCGAAGGAGCCGCGGGGGAAGGTTTCCAGACCGTCTTCGGAGACCCTGAAGGGCAGGGAGTATTCAAGCTGCAGCGACCAGTTGCTTTGAGAGTCGTACTGGCCGCTGATGCGGAAATTGTTCTTGAACAGGTAGCCTGCCGCGACAGTGGCGATATCGTCCTGGTTGGACGCCGTTGTGTAAGAAGCCCGAAAGGCCCAGGGGGAATCGATCTGCTGGATTTTTTGATAGATGGTCTCCAGGCGCGTCGAGTCCTCCCCGAGCAGCGGTTCGTTTTTGGCGAAGCGCAGTTCCATCCGCGTCAGGAATCCGAGGCGGTAGGTGGCCTGCGCCTCCTGGGTATCCGATCCATTTTCGATTTGATTCTGCTCGCTGAAGCGCTCCTGGAAGAAATTCAGGTTAAGGGAGAGTTTGCTGGTCAGTCTGCGCGACAGGCGTGCACGGCGCTCCGTATTCCTGCGGGTCTGGCCATAATCGGAGA
>JAPUIH010000358.1 GCA_027297205.1 SAR324 cluster bacterium
TGCTCAGCGCCTCGGGCATCGAGCAGGCCCTCAAGAATAAGTTGCGCCGAGACAACCGCAACTTGAATCTGATCACCGAAGGTGACCTGGTGCGCTACGTCGAAGACGATCTCAAGGTCTGGTTTCGCGAGTATCTCCATAAGAATTATGGGCTGCCGGAGCCGATCGCGCTGCTGGCCGCCGAGGTGGGAATACCCTCCCCGGTGAGCACCCTGGGCCCCATGCAGGTCAATGTCGGCAAGGCCTACCGCAATGCCCGGGAGCGGGGGGAGGAAATCGGTTCGCGCCGGGAGATGCGCGGCCTGCTGTTGGACAAAAAAACCGCGCTGGCGCGGGGACTGAAGGAGGGTATTTTCCTGGCCTGGAAGAGCTACCGCTTCTACCGCGAGAGATTACCCGCGGAGCGGGCCGTCACTTTTGCCGCGGCGGATTACAACTCCGGCGAATTTTCATCGCGCAACGCGGCCTTTCAGGAGCGCGTGGCCGCGCTCTCCGGGAAGCCCCTGCGGTTGGATGGAGACCTGCTGATTTACCACGAGGGCCGGCCACAGGACCTGATCTCCAATACCGAACATGCCGTGGTGGCGGTGGTCTCTCAACTTGAGCCGGCCGTTATCCGCAAGCACCTGCTGCTGGAGAAGCAGCCCGGCTTCAGTGGGACGCTGACCGCCGAATTGATCTGCCGCCGTTACCAGGCGCGGACCTCCGCCCCCTGCGCCGTGGCCAGGCTGCCGGCCGGCGCGGGCAACGAGACCGCGCGCATCAAAACGGGACGCAGCTACTCCCCGGAGCGTTATGCGCGGGCCTTCCTGGCCCGATTCCGCAAGAACCGGGAATTATTCGCGGCACGCCGTTAGGAGAGGCGCGGCCATGCGCGCCCGCGGGAGGTCAATAGCTGCTGGTGAAAAAGGCGATCAAATCCGGATGAACCGTGAAATTCGGAATCTGGTCGAAGGCGAACAGAAACGGCAGCACATAGTGCCGCAGCTCATGGTAATACTGATCCGGCTCGGCCAGTTCGCGTTTCCGGATTTCCAGCAGGAATCCCGCCTTGCGCGTGAAAGGCTTTATGTAGGGCACGAGTTCCAGCGGGGCGCCCTCGCTTTCCGGCAGTTCTTTTACGCCCAGCCCGAGCAGCAGGCAATGCTCGTCGTTGTCCTTTATCTGGAAGAAGGCGTAGCGCATGCCCTTGGACATGCCGAAGGACTGAATGACCGCCAGAATCAGTTGCCGGAACGCTTTTCTGACGAAAACGTTTGCCCCCTGCCAAAATTCCTCCTCGGAAAAGTTACCTTCCAGGGTGTCGTGCATGCCCAGGCGGTCGCTCATGTCCGTGTTGGACAGGACGACCTGGGTTCTCAGAAGCTGGGTCAGTTGGTGCCGTTGATGTTCCTGCACCTTTTCTTGGATTTCTTCCGCCGAGAGGCCCTTGATCTGTTCCTCGGTCAGGGAACTGAACTGGCCCAGCCAGTCACGCAGGAAACGGGTCTTGAACTCTTCATAGGCTTCGAAGGCCGGCGAGTCGCGCAGGTCTTCCTCTTCTTTTCTGATATCCCGGGTGGAAATGGAACTGCCTTTTACCTTTTCGGTGAGTTGCTGGGTGGTCTTTGTCAACTCATTGAGCACCACGTGGGATTCTGGGAAATAGACCATCAGATTGAGCATCAGAAATTCCGTGTTGTGCAGCTTCTTGCCGAGAGCACTCCGGTACTCCTTTTCGCTCAGGATACGCTTTTCACCTTTCATCAGCCGGCGCAGATCGATCATCCCGCCGTCGGCCCGCTTGACTTCGGTGAGCGCTTGCAGCTTGCCCAGAATTTCCTGCTCCTCGCCTCCCTGGGAGAAAATCTGGGTGAGACGGTCGCGCAGGCCCTCGCTGACGTCTTTAAAATCCGGCTGGGCGGAGAGCTCCCTCAGCACGGCAATGCGCCAGCCCACCTCGCGCATGATATCTTCCGATTGAAAGAGAGAGCTGGCTTCGGTCAAGAAGCGCTCCGCGTCGAATTCGGCCTCTTTATTTTCGACCGCGTTGAAATATCTGCCTGCATCCGCCATCGCGAATTTCACCCCGTTTGTGGCCGTTAATTCTAGGAAGTTCGTGGAAGTATAGGATATTTGTGCGGGCTTGCGCAGCACATATTTTTCCGCGCGGTCCAACCCGGCGGGGCCTAACCCTTGTGAAACGAGCAATTTCCGCGGGGGGTGCCGGGAGGCCAGCTCACCCAGGGAGGCGCGGGAGCAAAATGGGGGCTAATAATTTGAGGTGAAAAAAGAGATCAGTCCCTTTTCGACATTGAAATTTTGGATATGATCAAAGGCGAACAGGAAGGGCAGCACGTAGTGGCGCAATTCGTGGTAGTACTGATCCGGATCGCCCAGGTCGCGCTTGCGGATTTCCAGTAGAAATCCAGATTTGCGGGTGAACGGCTTCATGTAGGGCACCAGTTCGACCGTGCCATCATCGTTGCCCCCCATATCCGCAATACCCACCCCAAACAGCAGATAACTATCCTTGTCCTCGTCGGACTGGAAGAAGGCATAGCGCTGGCCCTTTAGCACGCCGAAGGACTGGATAACGGTGAGCACGAGTTGCCGGAATCCGGACCTGGCAGCATCACTGGAATTATTCCAGAAATCATCCTCGGTGAATCTGCCCTCCAGAGTGTCGTGGAGCCCGAGATACTCGGTCATGTCCGAGCTCTCCAGGGTAATCTTCGATTTCAGCAAATGGGTCATTTGATGCCGCTGGTGCTCAACCACCAATTGCTGGATATCTTCCGTCGACAAATTTGCCAGTTCATCCGCGTTGAGGTCCGAGAACTGCCCCAGCCACTCCCGCAGAAAGCGCAGCTTCAACTGTTCATAGGCGGTAAAAGGTTCCGAATTGCGGATATTGTCTTCCTGCGCTTTGATGGCTGTGATCGGCACGCTGTGATCGCCGATTTTCTCGATCAGTTCCCGGAGCTGCTTGGTCAGATTGTTCAGTTCCTTCTCCGCGTCCGGGAAGAACGCCATCAGGTTGACCATCTGAAATTCCGTATTTTCGATCTTTTTGGAAAGGATATTCCGGTACTCATACTCGTTCAGGGTGCGCTTGTTGCGCTTCACAAAGCGGCGCAACTCCACGGCCTTGCCGTCGGAGCCCGTGATTTCCGTGAGTTGCTTGAGCTTGTCAAGCACCTCCTCTTCGGCGCTCCCTCCGGTGAAAATCTGCGTGAGCCGGTCGCGCAGACCGTCGCTGACTTCAGCCAGTTCGGGTTGTGAGGAGATTTCCTTGAGTACACCGATGCGCCAGCGCACTTCCTGCATTATGACATCTGACTCGAACTGACTGCCCACTTCGGTCAGAAAGCGGTCGCCGTCAAACTCGGCATCCTCATCCTGCAATGTGGTAAAATAGCTGCGGGATTCCTCCTGCTGTGTGCCCATTAGGCCAATCCCTTCTCGCGAAATCCGGCTGGTGGTCCATGGGCGGCTGCCCATTCCAAAGTCGGTTCCCCCTGCTGCATGCTTAACTCGGGTGGCGCATTCTAGACCATTCCGCATTAAATTACTAAACGATTTTTCTCCATAATTGTTGCGCGCTTGTCCCGGATTGGCGTGGGGCCACTTGGTGCGTGGGCTATTTTCCTTTTACACCTTCCACGAGCTTGTTCAGGGTGGATTTGGCATCCCCAAACAGCATCATGGTGTTGTCCCTGAGGAACAGTGCATTGTCGATTCCAGCAAAACCGGGATTCATGCTGCGCTTGAGCACCATCACGGTTTTTGCTTCTTCCACGTTGAGAATGGGCATCCCGTAAATGGGGCTGCTCGGATCCTCGTTGGCCGCTGGATTCACCACGTCGTTCGCTCCGATGACGATGGCCACGTCGGTCTGCCGGAATTCGGGATTAATTTCGTCCATGTCCTTGAGCAGGTCGTAGGGCACATTGGATTCGGCCAACAGCACGTTCATGTGGCCCGGCATGCGGCCCGCCACCGGATGAATCGCGTACTTCACGTCGATGCCCATCTCCTCCAGATTGTCGCCCAAATCACGCACGGCATGCTGGGCCTGGGAGGCCGCCATTCCATAGCCGGGCACGAGGATCACTCGCTGTGAGGCTTCCAGCACGTTCACCGCATCCCCGATTGTGTAGGGCTTGACGGCGCCCGTGGGGTCTTGCACGGCCGCGGCGCCCGTGGCGGCTCCCTGGCCGAATCCGCCGAACAGTACGTTCCAGATGGAGCGATTCATGGCCACGCACATCTCGTTGGTGAGAAAAATACCCGAAGCGCCCACCAGGGAACCCACGATAATCAGCGCATTGTTGGAGAGCACAAATCCGGTGAGGGATACCGCGATCCCGGAATAGGAGTTGAGCAGGGCGATCACCACCGGCATGTCCGCGCCACCGATCGGAATCACCACCAGGACACCCAACACCATGGCGATGCCAGAGACCGCAATGAACCAGGGAATGTTGACCGGTTCCACCGCCACCAGGAACACCCCGATGGCCAGCGTTCCCACGATCAGCGTCAGGTTGATCAAATGCTGGAGGGGAAATACCACCGGCTTGCCCGACACCAGTTCCTGCAGTTTGGCAAAGGCCACCACAGAGCCCGTGAAGGTAAGCGAGCCCACGAACAAGGAAAGCAGGATAACCGTGCTCAGAAACGGCGTGAGCTCGTCCAGTTTGCGCAGGTACTCCGAGGAAGCCACCAAGGCCGAGGCCGCACCCCCCAACCCGTTGTACAGGGCCACCATTTGCGGCATGGCCGTCATTTTCACCAGACGGGAGGCGACAATCCCCACCAGCGCGCCCGCGGCGATGCCCGCGGCAATCCAGGTGAAGTCGGAAATCTGTCCGGAAATGATCGTAATGCCCACCGCCAACAACATGGCAAAGGCGGAAATGTAGTTGCCCTTGGCCGCTGTTTCTGGAGAAGTCAGCATTTTGATCCCCACAATGAAACAAATGGCGGCGATCAGATAAATCCAGTCCTTGAGATCGATTAAGTTCGCTGCAAATGCCGACATACTTCCGCTCCTCCTTTACTTTTTCTTGAACATGCGCAGCATGCGGTCCGTGACCAGATAGCCGCCGACCACGTTGATGCTGCCGCAAACGACGGCAAAGAATCCCAGGATCGTGGTGAGTAGATCCTGGCTGAATCCCGCGGCCACCACCGCACCGACCAGCGTAATACCGGATATGGCGTTGGTGCCGGACATAAGCGGGGTATGGAGCATCGGGGGCACTTTGGAGATAATCTCGAAGCCTACGAATATGGACAGCACGAGCACGTACAGTCCCACCAGAAACACCGAAAGCATGAATGGCTCCTTGGCTGTGTGAAATTCGGGCCGTTTCCCGGCCCTTCCTCTGTGAGGCGGAATTGCCGTGGCGTGGCCATCGCCGTATTCAGCCGCCCATCAGGGCGGGGTGAATCAACTTTCCGCCGTGGGTCACCACCACCCCGGCGGTGATCGGGTCGTCGAAGTTCAGCGTCAGTCCGTCCTCTCCCACCAAATGCAGCACCAGGTTGCCGATGTTCTTGGAATACATCTGGCTGGCGTGGACGGGCATCATGCCGGGCAGATTGGTTGTGCCGATCATGGTCACACCGTGCTTGACCACCGTCTTGCCCGCTTGGGTGAGCGCGCAATTACCGCCCGATTCGGCGGCCAGGTCCACCACCACGGAGCCGGTCTTCATTTGTTTCACCATCTTCTCGGTGATCAGGAGCGGCGCGGGCTTACCGGGAATCTGGGCCGTGGTGATGACGATGTCCGTGCGGGTCAGGCGTCCGGCAATCAGCTCGAGTTCCTTTTTGTAATGATCCGCGCTGAGCTGCTTGGCGTAGCCGCCCTGGTCCTCGGCTTCTTCCTGGGAAACGTCCAGGGCCACGAAGCGCGCGCCCAGGCTTTCCACCTGCTCCTTCACCACGGGCCGGGTATCGAAGGCCTCCACGATCGCCCCCAGGCGCTTGGCGGTGGCAATGGCCTGCAGGCCGGCCACTCCCGCCCCCAGTACGAGGGCGCGGGCGGGCGCAATGGTGCCCGCGGCGGTCATGAACATGGGGAAAAAGCGGTGAAATGCGTTGGCGGCCAGCAGCACGGCCTTGTAGCCCGCCACCGTGGCCATGGAACTGAGGGCGTCCATGTTCTGGGCACGGGAGATACGGGGCACCATTTCCATGCTCATGGCGGAAATCTTGCGTGCAGCCAGCTTTTTCAACAGCCCCGGATTGGAGAAAGGCTGCAAGAAGGTAATCAGCGCGGCGCCCTGGCGCATCTTGGCCACTTCCTTGTCCGAGGGCCGCTGGATCATCAAAACCATGTCGCTGCCGGCCAGCAGTTTGTCGTGTGATTTTTCAATCCCCGCGCCGGCTTCCTTGTACTGTGCATCAACGAAATCCGCCAGGGCGCCCGCGCCGGCTTCCACCGAGACCTTTATCCCCCGCTCGACGAATTGCTTGACTGTCTCCGGGATTACCGCAACGCGGGATTCTCCGGGAAATGACTCTTTTGGTATGCCCACTTTCATGCTTGTCGACTCAACTCATATGTGAACCAAAGGCCGGCCTTGGCCTGGTGCGCAGCCGGATTTCCGACACGCTCGCGGGACGAAAAACAGTTCCCGAAACGTCACACCACATGTTCCTCCATTTTTACAAATGTCAACCTGATGCGCTACAAATCCCCGATCTTTTTAGCGGATCCCACCGGGATGGCAGACTGGCCGCGCGTTCCCCGCTGCAATATCTTCGGGAAATTCCGCTGGAAATATATGAGGAGGGCCTAGCGATGCACCGCATGGAATTGTCCGATGGATCAGGGGAGATTTTTTGGGGCGTGGAGGATACGGCGGAGGGGTGTGGAGCTTGCCTCCAGCCGGGCGGCGGGCCGCCTGGTTAAGGAAGCAGCTTCTGCAGGCGATTGAAATTGATGTGCTTCTCGGGAGGCTGCGAGGCATCCACGTTGGGCAGGGTGATGTCATGCTCGGCAAAGGGATGCATGAGCTGGTTGAGCACAAGCAGCTTTTTCACCACCTGCGGGGGTATTCTTTCGCCAGGTTTGTTGGGTGCGTTCACCGGCAGTTTGAGGGCCAGCGCAAGGCTGCCCTGGGTCAATCCCGCCTCGAGCATCTTATCCACCGTCGTATTGACCGTATTGTGTCTGAAGCGCTTTTCAAGGGTGCCCGGCGCCTCCGTGTTCAGGTCCGTCTTCATGGACATCACCTGCTGGTCGAAGGCCTGGGCTTCTTCATCCGAGACGGGCATTTCGTCCGCTTTCAAATCCGTGCGGCTGGACACGGCCTCGCGCAACAGCATCTTTTCCGTGGGACTCAGATTTGGCACCAGGGAAAACAGATTCTTGTAAAATTCCAGGTAGACCAGGTCATTGTCCTGCTGCACCAGAGCAATCACGTGCTGCACGAATGCCTGCCGGAAGTCGTCTTGGTGCGCGGCCTGTTCGGCCAGGGAAAATATGGCCGCACCGGCCCGGCCAAGGTGCAGGCCCGCTTCATCATGGGCCGCTGCCTCCATGCTTTCCGTCCGTTGCAGCAATAATTCTTTCCGCTTTTCCATCGCCGTTTCCATGGCGTTTATCAGCTTGGTGCCCTTGGCTTCGATGTCCGCGGCTTCCTGCTCGATTGTCGCCACAATGTCGAATTGCTTGTCGGATTTGAATTTTCGGGCGGTGGCCAGCTTCATGCGCTTTGCGTCTTCCATGACCTTTTTCTTATTCCTCACTTCCTTCTGGCTCAGAGATATCTGTTCTTCGGAAAATTTGCGCAGGTCCTTCACCACTTCCAGCTTTCCATCTACGGCGAACTGGGTGCTCCGCAGCAAGGTACTGAGAATTTCCGTCAGAATTTGGAATTTTCGTTGCGGATCCTGCCCGGTCAGCACCTGTTCGGTCAAAAACTTGCGCCAATGCGCGGCCTGCCTCTCACTAAAATTCCCCGCCCGCTGAAAGGAGGACAAGTCCATCACCCGGTGGGTGTAGTTATGCTGCTTGAAAGTCTTGCCCTTCCGCTTCACTTCGGTCGCGAAGGGCTGGGTCTCCATTTTTTTATAGAAATCAAAGTATTGCGGACGCACGCTGATTTTGGCCCGCTCCATGGCAAAAGAGGACTGGAAGCGGATGCGCACCTGATCCACCTTGGCCAGCGCCGGCTGGAAAATGTTCGAGATCAGCCGCATGCCCTGGGGATGGGGCATCCCCGCCAATAGGGTCAGGTAGTAGCGGAAGATAAAATTCGCCATGCCGGTGTGAATGACGCTCTGAAAATAGAGGTCCATCAGCAGTTCCTGCACGGGCACATCGAACACTTCGTCCAGGGTGTTGGCCGTGCCGGCTTCCTTGCGGCGTGGGGGGGTGCCGAACTTGAACATCTGGTAACTGGCCGCGAACAAGTCCAATTCCGTCTTGAGGGGCGCGAGCTTGGCATTGATATCGCTCTGCTGCACTTCCTCCGGGAAATCCCTGAAAAAGAAGGCCAGGCGATCGGTCTGCCAATTGTTTGAATCGGCGTAGAATGCCAGCACCTTGAACACCAGCTTCTTAATTAGCCCATCGGTGTAAAAATCGATCCCCTTGCCCTTGTCCCGCGCCATTTTGGTAAGGTTGAGAAATCGGAGCGGCATGAAGGAAATGATCAGGGCATCGTTCTCGTCGTTCAGGCGCGGTGGGTTGTTGCGGTCCGGCATTTCCACCGCCGCGGGCAATCCCGGGGGCGGATCGGAAATCTTGCCGACCGCATCCCGGGTACTTTTGTATGCCACCACCAGGCCTGCATTGACCGTGCGCTCCAGCATCCGCAGCGCCGAGCGCGTGGCCTGCATTTTTTCCTCGAGGTTCTTGCCCATAAAGGGCAGGGCGTTCGGTTTGGCCGTGCGGATTTTCCGGTACCAGAGGTAGCGGGAACCGAGCCAGCGATAGGCTTCCAGGCCCGCCTGGCGGAGTGCACGGCCTTCCCGCTCCAATAGCGGTGGCACCTCCTCTTCGGTTTCTGCCTTTTTAAACAGTGCCATGACCCGACTCCGGGATAGATCCCCTAGCAGCGCCTGATTCCGCGAGTATATTCTTTAAACGTCTGAATCTCCACATTTTCTCGCGGAGTGCAATTTTTGCTGCACCTATTGAAACCCCGAAAAATTCCGAGCGGCTATGCGGTGCGCCCACGGGTGCCACAGGGTGAGGAATTGAATCTGGCGCCCGCGGAGGAGATGCCTCCGGCGGCCGCCGCTTTGCCGTACCGTTTCGTGGTAAACTCCCTGGGTCGGCGAGGGTCTCCACACGCGGAAGGCCTTGCGCGATTAGGAGATTGAAAAAAAACGAGGATTTAGTATATTTCACCTTGGAATATCAGGGTTTTGCCGGGAAGGCAGTTTTCACCCCCATAAGGAGATGGGATCAAGCCCACGGTGTCCGCAAAAACGCTCGCACCCGCATGGTCAACAGGTGCGGGCCCCGCCCGGCATCACCCCCCAAGATTGCATTTGCGCGCCTCGCAGGCACGAGGCGTTAGCACTGTCCCGGCGCCGCAGTGCGGTAGTCCGGAATTGACGGAGTATGAGGAATTGCCATGGATATTGCGAGTATCATCGGATTGGTGATGGCCTTCGGCTTGATCGTCCTTGGGATGGGTGCCTTCGTTACCGCCTTCGTGGATCTGGCCTCTCTGCTGATCGTGGTGGGTGGTACCACCGGGGTAATTTTTGTGTTCTTTCCCCTGGAAAACCTGATGGGCCTGGGGGGTGTCATCCGCAACGTGTTTCTCACCAAGCCCCGGCAAACCTCCACTCTCATCGCTACAATCATCGACTTTGCCGGGAGGGCCCGGCGGGAGGGCATCCTCAGTTTGCAGAACGTGGGCAACGAAATCGACGATCCGTTTTTCGTGAAGGGTATCGGGCTGGTTGTGGATGGTATTGAAGAGTCGGTGGTGGAGGAAATTATGGCCACCGAGATCGACTTCATCGAGGACCGCCACAAGAAAGGCGCCGACATGTTTGCGGCCATGGGCGCCATTGCCCCCGCCATGGGCATGATCGGCACCCTCATCGGGCTGGTGATCATGCTGCAGAACCTGCAGGATACCGCCGCGATCGGTCCGGCCATGGCGGTCGCGCTCATCACCACCTTCTATGGGGCCGTCATGGCCAACCTGATCTTCATTCCTTTTTCGGGAAAGCTGCGTATCCGCAGCGACCAGGAGGTGTTTTTACGGCGGCTCACCATGGAGGGCATTCTTTCCATCGCCGCGGGCAACAATCCGCGGGTGGTGGAACAAAAGCTGAACAGCTATCTGGCGCCTAAACTTCGTGGC
Source organism: SAR324 cluster bacterium (assembly GCA_027297205.1). Taxonomy (GTDB): domain Bacteria; phylum SAR324; class SAR324; order SAR324; family JACQKK01; genus JAPUIH01. Next base: position 10,329 of record JAPUIH010000358.1, read on the forward strand.
AGTCTGACGGGCTAGGCGGGCGGGAGCGCGGCCATGGCAAAACGCAAGAAAAAACCGGAGGGGCGGGAACGCAACGCGGCCCTGATCCTGTTTTTATCCCTGAACATGATCTTGCTGGCGTTTTTCATCCTCCTGACGGCTATGGCCGCCCCCAACGAGACCAAGGAAGCGAAAATCGCCATCGAGATACGGCGTGCTTTCAAGAGCTTCGGGGGTAGCTTCCTGGGGCTGGGCGAGACGTTGGCGGAGGAGGGAATCAGCCGCGATCAGAATCCCATTCCCGACAGCGAGGTGGTGGAAGCCTATCTGGGCGAATTGACCCGCTATTTCGAGGCCAACAAGGAGGTCAAGACGGTGTCTTACGAAGCCACCTCCGAGGGTATGATCATCCATATTTCCAGCGATTTCGCCTTCAAACCCGGCTCCGCGCAGATGGATGAGGAAGGCATCGGCGTCTACAATAATATTCAAAACCTAATCCTGCGCACGAGCAACGACATCCTCATCGAAGGCCATACTGACAATGTGCCTATTCGCAGCAGCGAAGTGCGGGACAACTGGGAACTTTCCGCCAAGCGGGCGCTGGCGGTGTTCCGATTTTTCATAGCCAGCAGGGAAATCCCGGCCAACCGCTTCAAGGTGGTGGGGCGCGGCGCACAAAAGCCGCTGGCCAGCAATCTGACCGAGGAAGGGCGCAATCGAAACCGGCGGGTCTCGATTAAATTCCTGGGTAAATTGCGGCGGCTGGACGAGGACCGGCAATGACCGAAGAAGGCTCACAAGGGCAATCATTCGAGGATCGCGCGCGGGAAGCCGCCCGCGCGGAAGCGGCCGAGAAAGGTCCTCCGAAACGGGAAAAGCGCGCCGATGATGGGCCCGATCCCGATGCGTGGATGGTCACATTCTCGGACCTGCTGGTGCTGCTGATGACCTTTTTTGTCCTCATCTTCGCCTCCCAGGATCCAATCAAGGAAAAAATATTCGAAGCCTTTGGTCAGTCCCCTGGGGTGTTCGCAATGTTCCGCACTTCATTTTTTGAAGAAATTTCGGCGGTGAAAAAGCAGGATATTTCCCAGGACCGGGTAGAGGTGTTTTTGGATGAGACCGGATCGGTTAACATTACAGTGAAGCAGGAAGATCAGGGGTTGGTGATTTCCCTGCCCTCCGGCGCGACGTTTGCTCCCGGGCGTTCCGTACTGCTGACCCAGGCCCGCACCCGCATCGCCAAACTGGCCGCGCTGCTGCGTTTTACCATTCATGATATTCGCGTGGAGGGGCATGCCGACGATCGGGAGTTGGGGGGCGCCGCCGCCGGTGCGGGCTGGGACCTCTCCGTGGAACGGGCCCATGCGGTGTTGCAAGAGTTGCGGCGCGGCCAGATAGATCAAAAACGGCTCTCCGTATCCGGCTATGGGCCCACGCGTCCCAAGTTCAGCAACGTGTCCCGGCTGGGGCGGCAGCGCAACCGCCGGGTGGAGATCGTAATTCTCAACCGGCGAGAGAGTCCTTGAGGGACGCTCCAGAATTCAATATGCTGGATGCAGGGTAAGAGGATGGCCCGCAGATGGATTGCGATTTTGCTTGAGTTGGGGATGAGGTTGCCCTGCCCCGGTTGCTAGGATTGCGGGAATGACCGAAGTCAACGAGGTTAATTTAAGCAGCGGAGGCGGCATGGGTGAAGATGCTGGTGGCGGCGGAGGTGGTGGCGGCAAGCTCATCAAGACCATCATCATTGCGGTGGTCGCGTTGGTCGTAATTGCCGGCAGTGCCGTGGCGGTATGGTTTTTTCTGGGAGGCGACGAGGACCAACCGGGGGTTGCATCGCAAAAAGGCAGTACGGCAATTACGGAAGAAAATCCTCTGGAGGATCCGGTCTTCTTGTCCATCGGCACGTACATCGTCAATCTGGCCGATGGGCGGCGCTACCTGAAGACCAATCTGGAGTTGATGCTGAGCGAGGAAACGGCGAAGGCCTACCTCGAGAAAAGAATCGCGCTGGTCAAGGATATCGTATTGGCCGAACTGCAGGCATTGAGTTCCGAGCAGCTGCGCGATCCCCTAGAGCGCAAACAACTGAAATTGCGCTTGCTGGGCGGAATCGAATCGCTGCTGCCCAACGGGGATACCGATTGGGATGATAAACGGCCGATCAAGGAAGTGCTGATCACCGAATTTTACCTGCAATGAGCCGTGCGCTTATTGCACGAATATTGCTTTATCTTTCAAGGGATTGAGTTTGCAATCGCAGACATCTTTTTGACCCGTAGCCAGAGGAACGGTCGATGGCTGAAGACATGAAATTCGATTCCTTCGAAAATCTGGACGATCTCGATTGGTCGGAACTGGAAAAAGACTTGCAGGAAGAGCGGCAATCCCCGGATTCCGGAGATGCGGAAGCCGCGCCACAGGCCCAGGCGGCCTCCTCTCCGGCGGCCCCGGCCAGCGCGGGTCAGATTGGTACGGGAAGCACCACACAGCTGGAACTGGGCTACCTGATGGATGTCAATCTGCAAATCACCGTGGAAATCGGCAAGACCTTGTCTTTCATCAGCGGTGTTCTCGGTTGGGATCGTGGCTCTATCATTGTGCTGGACAAGCTGGTCGGTGAACCCTTGAGTCTTCTCATTAACAATAAGCGGGTGGCCAGGGGAGAGGTGGTGGTGGTGAATGAAAATTTCGCGCTCAAAATCATCGAAATCCTCGACCCCAAAGACCGAATAAATTACCTGCAATCCTGAGGAATGCATGCGGCTCCGCTCTAGCAGTCTGCTAAGTGGTTTGCTCCTGTGCCTGTTGCTTGCGCTCCCCGGCGCTCCGCTGATGGCCCAGAACCTTCCGCGTCTGCTGGAAGATATCAAAGTTCTTGAGGTGCAGGGGCGGGAAGCGGTGAGCTTCCGGTTTTCCCAGCCTTACGAGGGCGTACCCCTGCAGGAGCACGCGCCGGGCAGTTTTTCCCTTAATTTTTCCGGCACCGGCTCCGCGGCTCCCGTGCGGAATTTCCGCGCCCCGGAGAGCAAGGTCATCCAGAGCATCCGGGTGGTGCAGAATCGTTTTTCCACCACCGTCACCTTTAAGCTCAAGGATTCAGCATCATCCTTGCGGGACCGGCTGGTCTTCAACCGGGACAAGAACGTTCTGCGCGTGACGATCGGCGCCAAGGCGGCGGCTGCCCCACCCCCTTTGCAGCCGCCTCGCGAGGAAAATCTCTTTTCCCAGATGAGCAAGACCATTACGGGCCAGAGCGCGCTGCCCGCCCAGGCCGGTCCAGCCCAGCCCGCAACCCCGGCTCCCGCCGCGCAGGGGGAACAGCAGACTCTGGGGCAGTTCAAGGGCGTGGAATGGATGAGCACCTTGCTGACGCTGGTGTTTTCCGTGGCCGCTATTATCGGGGTGTTGTACCTGGTGTTGTATCTTTACAAACGGTTCTTCGGTGGGCGGATGGCGCGGCTGGGAAGCGCCTATCCCATCAAGATGGTCTCCTCATTTCATATCGGCCCAAAGCAACGCATTGTTGTACTGAATATCAACGGCGAAATCGTCGCCTGCGGCGTCACTTCCACCCAGATTTCATACCTGACCCGGCTGGGCGGTGGCGGACCGGAAGGCCAGCGCCGTGCCTCCGCGCCGCGGCCGGCCAGACCCTCCCCTGCCGGAGGGGGCAAAAATTCTTCGCGCGGAGCGGCCGCTCAGGCCGCTACGGAAGTGGAACCGGCGACCGCCACCGCCAAGGCGGCGCCAGCCGCGGCAAAGTCAGCTAAGGCTGACCCGGTGCAGCAGTTCGCCGAGGCGTTGAAGGACAAAGTCAGTTCCATGAAGCGCATCAGGTGATTCCATGAACCGTGCGCTCCTCATAAAAATCGTGCTGGGCCTCACCGCCCTGATTGCCCTGGCGGTCCACGCCCAGGCGCAGACGGCCATTCCCGGCATAAACATTTCCCTGGGCAGGTCCGACTCGCCCCAGGACGTGGCGACCAGCCTGCAGATCATCATTCTGCTGACCATCCTTACGTTGGCGCCGGCGATTCTGATCATGACCACGTCTTTCACGCGAATCATTATCGTGCTCGCTTTCATCCGTCAGGCACTGGGCACCCAACAGACGCCGCCCAACCAAATTCTGCTCGGCATGGCGCTGTTTCTCACGTTTTTCGTGATGGAGCCTGTGTGGTCGGAGGTGTACAATAATGCCTTTACGCCCTTCCTGGACAACCGGGTCAGTCAATCCGAGGCGCTGGAACGCTCCGCCAAGCCCATGAAAGAGTTCATGCAGCAGTTCGTGCGCGAGAAGGATCTGGCGTTGTTTATCCGCATTGCCAGAATTCCCCGTCCGCGCTCCATCGACGAGGTGCCATTCCACGTGATCGTGCCGGCCTTCATCATCAGCGAGCTCAAGTCCGCGTTCCAGATCGGCTTCCTGATCTATGTTCCTTTTCTGGTCGTGGACCTTGTGGTAGCCTCGGTATTAATGTCCATGGGGATGATGATGTTGCCCCCGATCATGATTTCCCTGCCGCTCAAGCTGATGCTGTTTGTGTTGGTTGATGGCTGGAACCTGATCGTGGGCTCCTTGGTGGAGAGCTTTTTCGTCCGCTAGGAGGGGGACAATGACACCCGAGTTTGTGATTTCCGTGGGAAGGGAGGCCATGCAGGTGGCGTTCTTATTGGCTGCCCCGCCTTTGGTCACGGCACTCGTGGTAGGTTTGGTTGTTTCAATATTCCAGGCCGTGACACAGATTCAGGAGATGACTCTGGCCATCATTCCCAAAATGGTCGCCATCCTGATTGCGCTGATCGTGGCCTTTCCCTGGTTGCTGGAAACCCTGACCGCGTACACCACCACCGTATTTCAATCGATCCCCATCGTGTTGCGCTGAAGCGCCCACGCACTTCATCGGCGCCGCGATAGCCCGCGCCGGATGGAAAGGACCCCATTTGGCGAACCAAACGACCCCCGCCGCTCCGCCTCAGTCTCAGGACGGGCAGCCGCGCTCTCTGCAATTCCTGTCGGCGGGCAGGCTGCTCAGCAGCCGCAGGGACAATATCGATCTGCTCAAGGCGTTGTTTCTGGGCGCGGTAACCACGGCGCTGTTCTACGAGGTGTTTCCGCTGCCTTTCATCGAGCAGGGGCGCATTCTGACCCTGTTCGACAACCCGGTCTCCGAGGTGATCACGGGTATGACCATCTGGTCCCTGTTCCTGCTGCTGTTCAAGTACGTCAATTTCCGGGTGCAGGTGCGGACGCAGCGGGCCTTTTCCGAACCCTCCGTGCAAGCGGTGCTCAGCCAGGGCATCTACGCCCGCAACGTGGATGAGGTGATGGATCAGCTCCGCAACGCGCTGGAACAATTGAAGGTAAAGAAATTCGAAGCTTCGGTCATGTACCGCCGCGTGGCCCAGGTGCTGCACTTTATCCGCACCGTGCCCAAGAAGGAGTCCATCAACGACCTGCTCAATTACCAGTCCCAGATCGATGTCAAGAAGCTGGAGACGGGCTACACCCTGCTGCAGGTATTCATCTGGGCCATTCCCATTTTGGGGTTCATCGGCACGGTGCTGGGCATTGGTGAGTCGGTGCACGAATTTTCCGTGTTCATCCAGACCGCGGAAGGGGGCGCCCAGTTCAGCACCCAGATGCGCACGGCCCTGGGCGGCGTGACCAGCGGCCTGGCAGTGGCCTTCAACACGACCTTCCTGGCGCTGGTGCTGGTGATCCCGGTGATGGTGGTTACCTCCTTCCTGCAAAAGAACGAGGAAGAGATACTGCTGTTCGTGGAGGAGTTTTGCCTGGAGGATCTGCTGCCCCACCTGCATATCATGCCGGCCAACGAGTTCATCACGGAAAGCTTCGATGAGCATATGCACCGCATTCTGCAGCTTTCCAACAACTGGCTGGGCCAGCTCGAACCTCTCGTAACGCAGTTGTCGCGGCAGACCGAGATGGTAAGCCATCAGATCGAAGGGGTGCAGCCCCTGCTGCGGGATTTCACCGACGGGCTGCTCACCGGGGAAAACACCCCGCACCGGCCCGCCGCATCGGCCAAGCCAGTGGCCCCAGCCAAGCCCCCGCGCAGGCGCGCCCAGGCCCGCACCGGCGCCCGCAAGCCCCGAAGCTAGACCGACCATGCGCAGCCGCACCCCGGTAACCCTGTTTCCATTCCTGAGCGTGCTGGTGAGCACCATGGGTGTGCTCTCCTTTCTCGCCGTGACTTTTCTGATGCTCATACGTCAGGAGCAAGTGCCCCAGCAGCCCACCAAGCCCGTGGAAGTCCAGTGGGTGGGTGCGCCGGAGCATGTGAGGCCGCTGCTGGTGGAGTGCCGCGAGGACGGTGTGGTATTTCATGCACGCTTGGACGGCGTCTCTCATTTTTTTCCTCTGAGCGCCCTCGAGGATGAAGTGAAAATCGTCAAGAATCTGGAAGGGCAGGGCGTGGAGGGACTGGGCGCCACGCCGGATTCCTACCGCTTTTGGCTGTTCATGAAGAACGCCATTCAGCGCGACGAGCGGCTGGTGGACTCGCTCACCGGGGAGTTCAACGATCTGGAACTCTTTAATTTGTCCGGGGAGGGGCGGCGCAACATTACGCAGAAATATCCGATCCTGCTGATATATCCCAAGGGCATCAAGTCCTATCAGATGGCCTCCTACCTGGTGGAAACCACCACGAGGCTCTCCGTGGGGCTGGAGCCCATGCTGGAAGGCTGGAGCCTGCCTTACCGGAAACAAGCCTCCTGAGACAGCGGCCGCAACCGGCCGTGAGGGCATCGCTGCAAGGGGTTCATGCGCGAGAAAAAAAGAGCAAGGGGTCTGCCAAAAAATCTCGACTCCCTGGTGGACATCGTATCCAACAATCTCGGCATCCTGATCATCCTTGCCGCGTTCATGGCCCTGTTCGGCCTCGTCAACCCACTGCGCCAGCTCGAGCAAGAGTCGCGCAAGGCCCAGGTGCTGCCGCCCCCCAAGCTGCTGGTGCCTTGGTCTCATGCCAGCAATAAGAATCCGGTGCTGTTCGTGATGCGCGGCAACCGCATCCTGCACCTGGACATGGCGAATTTTTTCAAGCAGCTGGCCAAGCTGCCAAAACAGTCCAGGCCGCGTCCAGTGACCCTGCAACAGAAGCAGCTGAAAATCCGCTTCTTTCCGGTGACCAACCAGGTATATTGTCTGGAATTCACACCGGACCGTAATGCCGGCGAAACCTGGCACATGGCCCGCCGCGGTGCTTCCACCTGGCAGCGCGTGGCCAAGCGCTACCGCCCGGAGAGTTTTTACTACTTCTTCTGGGTATCCGGTGATAGTTTTGAATTGTTCCGCGATGTGCGCAAGCAGCTCTGGAACGATCAGTATGAAGTAGGCTGGAAACCGGTCACGAAAGACGAGCCGCTGGAAATCTGCAACGGATTTGAAGGATCCACGGGGTTTCAGCCGCAGTAAAAACCTCCTACCCACTCCGGCATGGCGTACTTACCATTCACATCGCGCAAAGGCGCCGCCCGCCCCGGCAAGGAAGAGCTCAAGCGCACCGCGCTGAGCCATTACTTCCGCGGCAACCGCTTCTTCGAGTCCAAGCTCTGGGACAAAGCCAGCGAGGAATGGCGTCATGCCTCCCAGCTTTGGCGGCCCCAGGACGGTGCCGCCGGCCGGCGCACGGCCCGCTACCTGCGCTTGCGCGCCGTGCTGATATTGCTGTTCACCGTGCTGGTTGTGCATCAGGCGCTCTACGCCTTCTTTCCCCGCGATCCCATGGAGCTGGTGCTGCTGTCCGCGAACCAGCAGCTGCAGTCCCGCAGTTGGTGGGAACGCTGGCTCGACACGGGCCGTCCCCAGGCCGGTGACGACCACAAGATCACGGTCAGGGAATGGTGGTCACGCTTCAAGCAGCGCATGCGAGGCAGCGGACGCGAAGAAGTGGCCCGGCAGGGCGGCATCAGGCCCAGGATTTCCGAGCGCTGGGCCGATCTTTTGCGCCGCTACGGGCGTTGGGGACCTTTTGTCTCCTGGGATCTCGACTACTCGGTTATTTCCGGCAACGGCCTCAGTAGGCTCGGGGAATATGACACCGCGGTGAAAATCCTGGAGAAGAGCATCAGCGAAGTCAGCGAACGGGAGAAGCTGGCCGATTTGTACCAGAGCCTGGCCAATGCCCACTACTATCGGGGTTATCAGCTTCAGCCGGACGGCACGGCGCAGTACGATTTGCCCCAGGTCGGCAAGGCGGCGCGGGCCTATGAGAAATCTCTGAAAAACAAGCCCCGGCCACTCTCCTATGGCAACCTGGGCTGGATGTATTTCCTGATGGGGGACTACGACCGTTCGGAGCGATTCAGCAAGCGCGCCCTGGACATGAACGCCAATCTTCATTATGTGCGGCTCAATCTGGGTTTGGTGTATCTGGTGCAAGGCAAGCACAGGCGGAGCTTCGAGACCTATTACGATGTGCTCCGCCGCAACCCGCCGGATGAGGTGTACTTGGGTGGAATTACGGATTTGCGGGAGATTGTGCGGGAATATCCCGGCCGCTATTCCTTCGCCTACCTGATGGTCGGGGTACTCTCCTTGAAGAAAGGGGACTTGGCCACCGCCAGGGAAGCCCTCACCCGCTATCTGGCCGGGCCGGCCCAAGGCCGATACTGGAAGGAACTGGCCGGGCAACTGCTGGAGCAGATGGCCATGGAAAATTTGGAGCGCTGAGCATGTACTGGGTAACAATCGCCATCGCGCCCGCCATAGCCCTGGTCTGGTTTTTTTATGTCCGGGGCGCCTACCGGCCCGTGCGAAAATCGCTGATAGCCCTGCTATTCCTCTCAGGCGGCGCCGCGGCGCTGCTGGCCCTGACCCTCAACCATTTGGTGGAAAAGTATACCCTGCTCTGGCCCGGTGCGCCGGAGCAGTTGCATCGCATACTGTTCTGGTTCTTTGGCGTTGGACTGAACGAAGAGTTCGCCAAGATGGTGCCTTTACTGCTGCTGTTCTACCCGCGCCGCCACTTTAAGACACCTTATCAGGGACTGCTGGCCGCGGTTTCGGTGGCTCTGGGCTTCGCGGCACTGGAGAATTTATTCTATCTGGAGCGCTACGGCAGCCTGACAGTGCTCACCCGTTCCGTGCTCACCGTGCCCGCGCATGCCTTCTTCACCGCGCCCCTGGGGGTGATGATGGCCTACTCCCGGCAGGCTTCCGGTGTGCTGGGCAAGTACCTGTGGCTGCTGGGCGGATTGAGCGTTGCGACGGCGTTGCATGGGCTTTACGACGTGTGGCTCTCCCTGGACAGCGAGTGGCTGGAATGGATAGCCTACCTGCAGGTCGTGCTGATGGGCCTGTTGGTGCTGAAGCTGATGCGCCTGAGGCCCACAACCGTATTGAAGGAGCCGGCGTGATCACCATGGCGGAAGCGGCCCTGGCCACCGGAGGTACATGGCTGGCGCAGCCGCTTCCGTTGGATACGCCCCTCAAGGGTGGCAGCAGCGATACCCGTGCCATGGCCGGCGCAGGGATATTTTTTGCCCTGCCGGGGGGGCGGGCGGACGGCCATGACTTCCTGCCACGGCTTGCCGGCTCTTCGGCGCGGCTGGCGGTGGTGAGCCGCGAGGCGCCTTTCCCGCAGTTCGAGGGCAACGTGCTCCGCGTGGCCGGCGGCCTGGAGGCGCTGGGGCGCATGGCGGCCTTTCTGGTGCAAAAGCATCGCCCGCGCATCGTGGCCATCACAGGCAGCTATGGCAAGACCACCGCCAAGGAAGTAATAGCCCACGTGCTGGCCGGGCGGCATAAGGTGCTGAAAACCCCCGGCTCCCACAACAACGAGTTGGGCCTGCCCCTGGCGCTGCTCGATCTGGACGGCAGCCAGGACATCACGGTGCTAGAATTTTCCGCCCGCAGGGAAGGCGACATCGCCTACCTGGGGAGAATCGCGCCTCCGGATGTGGCGGTGCTGCTGGCCGTGGGGCGCGCGCACATTGGGGTGTTCGGCTCCCAGGAAGCCATCTACCGGGCCAAGGGCGAAATCTTCGCCTGCCTGAAGCCGGGGGGTCTGGCGGTTACAGGCGCGGAGAATCCCCGCCTGCGGGAACTGGCCGGTGAGCACCGCACACTGACCTTCGGCCGGGACGAAGGGGATTTCCGGGCGGAGCAGGTGACCGCCGATGCCCGGGGCCGCCAGCGCTTTACGGGCGTGCACAGGGAGCGCCGCGTGGCCTTCCGCGCCGGAATGTCCGGCGCCCATGGATTGTATCCGCTGCTGGCCGCCTGGGCGGTGGCCGGAGAGCTGGGTGTGCCGGATCAGGAGGTGGCCGCGCGCGGGGAGTTCGACCCGGCGCAGAAGGGACGCTCCCTGCTGCGCGATGCGCCCGGCGGTGCGCTGCTCCTGGACGACACCTACAACGCCAGCCCGGCGACCGTGAACAACCTGATCGCCAGCCTGGCCAGTCTGGACGGCGACGAGAAAATTCTCGTGCTGGGCCACTTGAGCGAACTGGAGGAGGGGCTGGCGGAGTCGGCGGAACTGATCGGCGGCGCGCTGACAGGCGTGCTGGCCCACTGCTATGTTTACGCTCCGGCCTCCCCCGGCCTGGCCGGGCGGCTGGCTGGACTGGCCCGCGCATGCAAGGTGCGGGAGTTCAGCACGCAACAGGAGCTGATTGCTGCCTTGCGCGAGGCGGACAGGCCGGGCAAGGTAATTGGGATCAAAGGCGCTCGCGCGGCCCACATGGAACGCATCGTCCAGGGGATGCTGGGCAGCGAAATCACCTGCGAATTGGAAACCTGTGAATTGCTGATGAGTTGCACGGATTGCGACGAAATGACCAGGACGGTATGAACTTCATCAATTCCCTGTACCGGAAGCTGACCGAAGACTATCTGCGCGGCTACGACGCTGTCCTGCTCGGCTGCTCGGCGCTGCTCTGTCTGACGGGGCTGCTGATGATCTACAGCGCCAGCTCCTCCCTCTCCGACCGGCTTTACGGCATCAGCCTGATCTTCCTGCGCAATCATCTGCTGCACCTGCTGATCGGCCTGGGCGCCATGGCGGCGGCCATGCGCATTCCCTACGGCGTCTGGAAGCGCCTTGTGCCCTTCTCCCTCGGTCTTTGTCTGGTGCTGCTGATTCTGGTGCTCATTCCGGGCATCGGCCACGAGGTGGCTGGGGCGCGGCGTTGGTTGCGCCTCGGGCCCTTTGGATTTCAACCCACCGAACTGGTCAAGCTGGTGCTGGTGGCCAACGTGGCCTTCTACCTGACCCGCAAGCAGGATGTGGTCTCCGAGTTCCTGCGGGGAGTGATGCCCAGTCTGACCGTGATGGCGGTGTTCTTGGCCCTGGTGTTACTGCAGCCTGACTTCGGCGCGGTGGTGTTAATCGCCCTGACCGTGCTGCTGCTGATTTTCATCGGTGGGGCGCGGCCCGGGCACATCCTGTTCTCCCTGCTGGGATTTGGGGCGATCGGCGTGGTGCTCATCGTCAGCCAATCCTACCGGGTAAAGCGCATGCTGGCCTTTCTCGATCCCTGGTCCGACCGGCTGGACACGGGCTTTCAGATCGTGCAATCCTACCTGGCATTTGGCAGCGGCGGCCTGGTCGGCGTGGGGCTGGGAGACAGCCGCCAGAAAATGTTTTTCCTGCCCGAAGCCCATACGGACTTTATCTATTCCATCCTGGCCGAGGAATTCGGTCTGCTGGGCACCCTGGGGGTGATGGCCCTGCTGGGCTGTTTCGTCTGGCGCGCCTTCGCGGCCACCCTTGCGGTGGAGGAAGAATTCGGCAGGTACTTGGGCTTCGGCATCGCCACCCTGTTCGCCCTGCAGATTCTGCTCAATTTGGCGGTGGTGATGGGCATGATGCCCACCAAGGGCCTGCCCCTGCCCTTCATCAGTTATGGCGGCAGCGCCATCGTGATGAGCCTTTTCATGACGGGCATCCTGCTCAATATAGGCCGCCACGCCGCCGCCCCATCCCCTTCCGGCGGGGAGTGATTATGAGTTGGCCAGACAGGACGGAATAAATCAGAATATTCTGGCACGCTCAGTTATCAGGAGCAGCGTCAAGTTGAGCGCGTCAACAATATAGCGAGAAGTGCACCGTCCCCGACCTCCAATGTCATTCTGAGCGGAGCGCGCAGGTGCTTGACGGAAAATATAGAAGCCGTGTGCAGCCGCAGCGCTACGTTGATGTTCTCCCATGTCATCCTGAGCGGAGCGAAGGATCTTGTTGCTGCAAACCAGGCTGGAATACAGTGAGAAAGTACTATGTCTATATAATGACCAACAAATCGGGGACACTCTATACCGGAATTACGAACAATCTGCTGCGTCGGATTTTGGATCACAAGCAAAAGCTCCTGCCGGGATTTACGGCCAAGTACAGGATAACAAAACTCGTATACTACGAGGAAACGAGCGACGTCCGGGCCGCCATCACCCCCGAGAAGCAGATTAAGGGATGGCTGCGTAAAAAGAAAATTGCCCTGATTGAGGCGGGCAATCCGCTCTGGAAAGACCTGAGCTTGGATTGGAGCGAAGAACCAGATTCTTCGCTACGCTCAGAATGACATGTAAGTGAGGCCCCGTTTGATGTGCGAGCAATCAGTTCCATAAATCCCTGGGGCAAATTGCTGGCGGCCAGTACTGCAATTCAGGATATCCACCCAATCACTAACCCAAGCAGAATTCGTCATGGCAGCAGCGCAGGGAGGGGTGCGGCGGGTGCTGATCGCTGGAGGAGGGACGGGCGGCCATCTCTTTCCGGGGCTGGCCATCG